>JAJEAQ010000193.1 GCA_022822685.1 Trichodesmium sp. jk18x7bins.61 | reverse complement strand
CGGGTGGTCCTCGCTTTACAGCTTCACCCACATTCTTAACTCAGTTATCCGCTCTGTTTTGAGATACAGAGGCTGGACTCTAGCCATACACCCCTAGTTGCTAGGGGTTCCTGCTAGAAACGGGTCGCACGCTTGCTTGATCATATACAGCCCTAAGTCTACTTTGATAAATTGGCATTGCATTTTTTCCCTGGCCATCCATCAGGAAGCTATGCTGAGGGCAGAAGGAGAAATATTCTGGGGATTTCAATATCAAGACTCTTCTGCCTCATGCTCAAAGGGAGAGCAACTTCTGTGAGCAACTAATTTCAAGTTGCGAGTATCTTCCCTACATAGTTCTCTTTGTAATTTTTATCAAGTAAGAATTTAGGAGTACCGAGCCTGAATTCATTTGGGAAATTCAGTGCTACTGGCGAATGAATAAATTAGTTGACATACCCCCCACCAACTCGTCTTCAGAACCGGACGCGAGACCTTTGCCTCATCACGACTCCTCTCCTCAACCTTATTTATCAAAGGCACATCCTAAAAATTCAATCTTTGATCTGGTGAGATATCATCTAGGCTGAACTGCTTCCATATCTCCAATATCTTTAATACCGTAGAGTCTTGATATCTGTTTTGTATAGAAGCATATCGTCAACCCATATGAGAGTTTTCCGGTAAGTCCGGGTGTTTTGGTTTTGGATATAGAGCTTAGCTTAACTTTTCTGCCAATCTCAGTTTAGCAGAACGTGCTCGTGGATTTACTGCTACTTCATTATCTTGAGGTTGAATCGGCTTTTTTGTCAACACTTGCAAAACAGATGAGCCTCTGAGAGCATGTTTGACTAAACGATCCTCTAGACTATGAAAGCTAATAATTCCAACTCTACCTCCTGGCTTGAGCCACTTAGGAGCATTTTCCAGGAAAGTTTCTAGGGCAGCAAGTTCATGGTTTACTTCTATCCTCAAAGCTTGAAAAACACGAGTAGCCGGATGTATTCTACCATAACGGTATTTCCGAGGTACACAGTGGGCGATCGCTTCCGCCAACTCAGTTGTTGTCTCAAAAGGGCGACTTTCCACTATTTTTCTAGCAATACGTCGTGACAGACGTTCTTCCCCATAGGTATAAAAAATATTTGCTAATTTTACCTCTTCCCAATGATTAACTATTTCGGCTGCTGTCAAAGGTTGTTGCTGATTCATCCGCATATCTAAGTTAGCTGGATAACGAAAACTAAAACCTCTTTCTGGAGTATCCAACTGTACAGAGCTTACACCTAAGTCGGCTATTATACCATTAAACTGGAGATTTGGCGGATGATAATCAGCCAAATTGCCATGCCAAAATTGGAGCTGAGAACTGTAGGAGGCCAAGAAAGTTTGACAATAAGCGAGCGCTTGTTCATCTTGGTCAATAGCTACTACCTTAACATTTGGGGCAGCACCTAAAATCAACTGAGTATGGCCACCAAATCCTACCGTCCCATCTAAATAGAGACCCCCTGGAAAAATTGCTAAACCTTCGATTAGCTCCCTACTAAGAACAGGTAAATGCTTCATAATCTAAATGTACGCAACGCACAAGTACAGCAATAATTATATTTGGAATCAAACAAAGGCCAAATAACTGGGCTAAAAACAAAAAAGCTCTCACAGGAGAATATTTTAAATGACCAAAATAGAAACCAGAACTGAACCCATGGTCATCAACATGGGACCTCACCATCCCTCTATGCACGGGGTGTTAAGGTTAATTGTGACTCTGGATGGAGAAGATGTAATTGACTGTGAACCTGTGATTGGGTATTTGCACAGGGGCATGGAAAAGATTGCTGAGAACCGCACTAATACAATGTTTGTCCCCTATGTTAGTCGTTGGGATTACGCTGCGGGTATGTTTAATGAGGCAGTTACCGTTAATGCACCAGAAAAATTAGCTGATATTGATGTCCCTAAACGGGCCAGTTATATCCGGGTGATCATGCTGGAATTAAACCGGATTGCTAATCACTTGTTATGGCTTGGCCCATTCTTAGCAGATGTTGGTGCTCAAACTCCCTTCTTTTACATTTTCCGGGAACGGGAAATGATTTATGACTTGTGGGAAGCTGCCACAGGTTATCGGATGGTGAATAACAACTATTTTCGTATTGGTGGGGTTGCTGCTGACTTGCCTTACGGCTGGGTAGATAAGTGTGAAGACTTTTGTGATTACTTCTTACCAAAGGTTGATGAGTATGAACGCTTAATTACAAACAACCCGATTTTCCGGCGACGGATTCAAGGATTGGGTGTGATTAGTCGCGAAGAAGCAATTAACTGGGGGCTTTCTGGTCCAATGTTACGGGCTTCTGGTGTGAAGTGGGACTTGCGAAAGGTTGACCACTATGAATGTTATGACGATTTTGACTGGGAAGTTCACTGGGAAAAAGATGGTGATTGCTTGGCCCGTTATCTAGTAAGGATTCGGGAAATGCGAGAGTCAGTTAAAATTATCTATCAAGCTCTGAAGGGACTTCCTGGAGGACCTTATGAGAATTTGGAAGCTAAACGGATGAATGAAGGTCCGAAGTCAGAGTGGAATAAATTTGATTACCAATTTTTAGGTAAAAAGATACCTCCAACTTTTAAAATTCCTAAAGGCGAGCATTATGTCCGCGTTGAAAGTGGTAAGGGAGAAATTGGAATTTATATCATTGGTGATGATAATATTTTTCCTTGGCGCTTTAAGATTCGGGCTGCTGATTTTGTCAATTTACAGGTTTTTCCTCATATTTTGACTGGAGCAAAAGTTGCGGATATTGTTGCTATTTTGGGTAGTATTGACATTATTATGGGTTCTGTTGATCGATAATTAATTTTTCCACAATAGGGAGTAAATCATTGATTTTTTTACTCCCTATTTTTTTTCTGAAAATGGAAGGAGAAATTATACCCCAATACAGTTGCTGTTAAGGACAATTGTAGGTTGGGTAGAACGAAGAGAAACCCAACAAAGCCCATGAAAATGTTATTTTTTTTCCTCAACCAAACCTACACACTGTCAGGTTTTTGGCTCTAACAACTACTCTTCGATTATACCCATTACCTAATAAATTTTTGAGAGATGGGAGCAAGATGACAGATAGGAGCAAGATATTCACACTACCCAACAAAGGAAGTAAATTTTCCTTCTTTATTCTAGCAAAACAAGTTAATATAAACTTATATAAATTATTAATTATGGCATACATACCGGTAAAAAAACTTAATGGCGATCGCTCTATTGCTACTGGTGGTTTGTATTTTCCGGTTGCAGTAGCTGGGATAATAGTTATTAATGAAATCATCAGTTTTTTATCTGAAAGTCAATCTATTCAACAGGTAGTTCTCGTTTGCTTCAGTACTCAAATCTATGAAAAATACTTGCAAGTTTTTGAATAAATATATGAAAAATTCAGTAGAATCAGAAAAGTTTAACCCCTGGAATTACAAACCTTGGTGGTGTAAACCTTGGTCAATACTCCTAACAGGAATTAGTATTATTAGTAGTAGTTGGTTACTTTTTAGAAACATTTGGTTAACCGTGATTGTTTCCATTCCAATAATGACTTGGATGGGATTTTTCTTACTAATCTGGCCAAGATTAATGGCAAGATCAAACATGTGAAAGTGGGGTTTATATTGAAATTTACTTAAGTTACTGATGAAAAAAAGACTTTGTTTGTAGTTGCGATGCGGCGCCCATTTAAGCTATAGCCTAGTTAGTTAACAAGAAAGATATATTATAAATTTTTACAAGTTATATCAACTGATTACTACAAAGGTAGGGTAGCAACTACATTCTTCTCATCTGTTGTGGTTAGCTTTTTTATTGTTTATTGCCCTAAGAGCTATATTCTTGGGAATTAATATCTCCTCAACCAGGAAAAACTTAGAGTTAAGAGCAGCTCAGGCAATTCCCCAAAATCAAATATACAGTTAATCATGATGATAACTATGATTGAGAACGAGAGAAAGGGATTGTCTTCGTCAATCCCTTTCTCTCAAACATCAGTATCACAATTTATGCTCACAAAAAAAACACAAAAACAATAAAATTACAGCACTTTTCAGAATGGTGAGGTACAGTTTTACATAATCTCTATTCCCTATTTTCTTTTGCCTGTTGCCAGATGAGCTGTTGCCTACTTCCTCAGAATTTTGTACCTGCTCAAGTTGCAAACTGCTGTAACTCCGACTCCCAACTCCCAACTCCCAAATCCCAATTCCCAATTCCCAACTCCCAACTCCCCAAAATCAGAAATCTTTGTACCTCACTAATATGAGAACTGCTATAGTACTCAGGTCGTTCAATCAAAAATCAAGGGTTATATTATTTTCTGTAAAACACTTATAATTAGGATCGTAGTCGTGACAGTGCCCCCAAAATGTATCTATAGGCGTCCCATCGCAACTACACACAAATACTTTTTTATAACTAATTATCAGAACATGATACAGCTTATTCCTGGTTTATGAAGTACAGTAGTAGGAGTTTATAAAATAGTTTTTGAAGTTTTAAGTATTCACGAAATTCTCAACTACTAAAATTAATGTGCCACATTTATATGGAATAGGCTGCATTAGTAACTGTTTAGGCGTTGTTGAATGGTAATGATTTTTAGATTAACTATCAACGAAAAAATATATTTTCCGATTTTACCCTCAGCTACCTCACATTACATTTCAGCAACGCCACTGTTTAAGCTACAGAAAACAGGAAACAGAAGATTATAGACATTTGATCAGAAAGAGAATTTATCTTCTCCAAAGTCTTTCCTAATACCATCATTTTATTCATTCTAGCACGAAAAATCTGATGATACTGTACACAAAGTGGAAAATTCTTAACAAAAACTCTGCTTTAGTAGTTGCTGTCATTATATCGCCAAAATAATTCAATCATTGACCGCTACAAATTACTTCCTCAGTTGCCATCTAGACTGTAGCAAAATGGCTATAAAGAAGTGAAGTATAGACAAGAATATTTATCCTGATCATTGACAGCTACCTAGAATAAGTGTAACAGTTTGACCGAAATAAATAACAGGAGTTCTGAATGTATCAAATACAAGTACCTAAAAAAATAGCACTGATTCAGTTGTTAAAACCTAAAAATAAAACAATCGGCACAACTGCAAAACAGGAGATGAGAGCAGAGAAGAAAAGACCATCGGAGCCAAAATTTAGAAGCATATTCACCTAGTTATGGGAAAGTTCAGAACTATTGAGCGAACCCATGCCAGCCAATAAAAAGGTAAATTCCCATGATGATGCTTCAACCACTATTCAACGCATGCTTTCGGGAGCTGAGGGGACTAAAACATTTTTGAAAACAGATCAGCTCAATGTAGTAGGAGAAAACCATAAAGAGTCAGACTCAAGACGAACAGAGGAAGAAGAATATGCAAAACGCTATAGTGGTTCGTCTAATTATTGGCAGGAGCATCAATTTCGAGTTCTAGATAGAACTTATTGGGAAAAATTTCACAGTGTTATTTCCAGTCTAAATTTTTTTCTCCCCAAATCTTTGTCTTATTCTGACAAGCGACCTTTTGCAGATACATTTAAAGAACGTTTTTTACAGCATGTAGCAATTGCAGAGGAATCGAATATATATGAAATTTTAGAGGATATTGTTAAAATACAACAAGTAGCAGAATTAGAGAAACAGTCATTAAAAAAGTCTTTAACAGAGTGGCACTTTCGTTTGACAGACTCAGACAAATACATTAGTGAGGTATGGATTTTGATAGAGAAGTTGAAATCAGATCAAGACGGTTTTGAATTGACGGAAGAAGAAAAAAAACAATTCAAAGATTTGGATAAATATACGAGTGATATAAAAAAAAGTTGGAGAACTTTTGTTATAGACTTGTTATCTCTAGTCGAAGTCAAGTTTCCAACAGATATTATATGGGATATTCTACTTTATAAAGATCTGAATTTCCCTTGGGCTACAACAGACGCAAAAAACAAAAAACCAGCTTCTGTGAAAGTTTTTGATGCTGCCAATAGTGCGATCGCTTTCGATGTTAGTGTGAATAATTTGGTAGTTGCTTTAGCTCAAAGTTCATTATACATGAGCCCTGATACGACAGAGTCAGAAATAGATGAAATGCCTCCCCTTTCAACGGAAGATCTAAAATATCCCTGGTTTTCTCAAGTAGCTCGAATGCGTTCCCGTTCAATGCACGCCGCAGCAAACTCTCAGTGTGATGAAAAAGGCGTATGGAAGATAGGAGAAGAACATGTACGGGATATTATATGGCTCAATGACAAAGGAAAGATAGATAAGATAAAATACAATCTTGTAAATCAAGCAGATTTCAATATTCACTTTGAGGAATGGCGAAGAAGCAAGAAGAATAATCTGTCAGGAACCCCCTAGCGGTCGGCTCCGCCTGCCGTAAGGCCAAGCTCAGGGGCTAATCAGAACTTTGTTGCTGTGCTCGGAGTAGACAAGCCCAATACCTGACAACCCTTGGACTGAGCTAAGTTGCTTCCGTCATCTCACAAAAAAGTAGGGTGGGCAGATATTTAGTTATCACCTAGCCTCGATAAATTAGGCGTTTTTGCCTACCTTACATATACCTCTTTTTGAGTCTTATATCATGTCCAGTTGAATACTTACACTTTGCTAGAAGGAAGGCAGAGGGCAGAAGGCAGAAGGGAATAAAAGCTTAGAAGAGAAAAGGTTTTTTATCAGTAATTATTCGGGTATGATATTATATAGTGTCCGCTTAATTAGTGATAAAAAACTTTCTCCTCCTGATACCTTCTTTTTTCCCTTCGCGCCTCGAAATTCCTTCTTCATTCTTCCGCGCCGACTCCCAATTTTATGATACTTAATCGTCCGGACATGATATTATACCTTCTTTTTTCTCCTCCTAACTCCGAATTCCGAATTCCGAATTCGGAATTCCGAACTCTTCCCAATTTTATAATACTTAATCATCCGGACATGATATTACCCCCTAAAACTTTGTAGCAATATTTATTGAAATTGATATAAGCTACAAGAAACAGAGGATTATAGACATTTTATCTATCTGAATGGGTAAGTCTAGAAAACAAAACCCCCATATAAAAAAAGGGGGTTTTGTAGAAAACGGAAGAAAATTCAGGAAACCTCAAATCACCAACACTACTTAATTGCAGGCGCACGCATCGGCCAACTAAACTCATCCGTTAATGCTATCTGATCAGACTCCATCAAGGTTGGTACTGAACCTCGCAACCGTGCTGTCAATTGTACAGTAGTTGCATCATAAATCTGAGTCACAATCTTTGGATACAAACCAATTCCAATAATTGGCACTAATAGACAACCAATAATAAACACCTCACGAGGTTCGGCATCCTTGAGAACTTCATGTTCTACTAATTCTTTATTCTCTGGGCCGTATAAAATTTCCCGCAACATAGACAACAGATAAATTGGAGTCAAAATCACTCCCACTGCTGCTAAGAAAATTACCAAAACCTTAAAATTAGCATTGTAAGCATCACTGGTAGCAAAACCAATAAACACCATCACCTCAGCGACAAACCCACTCATTCCGGGTAAAGCCAAAGATGCCATGGAACAAGTTGTCCACATCGCGAACACCTTCTTCATTTTCTGACCAACACCACCCATTTCATCTAACAATAAAGTGTGGGTACGATCATAAGTACATCCTACCAAAAAGAATAAACTTGCCCCAATCAATCCGTGAGAAATCATTTGCAGCACAGCCCCACTTAAACCAATATTAGTAAATGAAGCCATACCAATCAACACAAAACCCATGTGCGAAATTGAAGAATAGGCAATTTTCCGCTTCAGGTTTCGTTGGGCAAACGAAGTTAAAGCCGCATAGACAATATTTACAACCCCTAAAATCACTAAGACAGGAGCAAATACCCCATGAGCATCTGGTAACATTCCGGCATTCATCCGCAGTAATGCGTACCCACCCATCTTCAACAGGATTCCTGCCAGTAACATATGAGCAGGGGCTGTTGCCTCCCCGTGAGCATCTGGGAGCCAGGTGTGTAATGGGAAAATCGGTAACTTGACAGCGTAGGCAATTAAAAACGCTGCATATAATAATAGTTGCAGGTTAAAAGCGTAATCTTTGGCAGAGAGCGCCCTCATATCAAAGGTAACTGTATCGCCATAAAACGCCATTGTTAACCCTGCTAGCAAAATAAACAGGGAACCACCTGCAGTGTAAAGAATAAACTTAGTTGCTGCATATAACCGCCGTTTACCACCCCAGATGGAGAGAATCAGGTAAACAGGCACTAACTCTAATTCCCAAACGAGGAAAAACAGTAACATATCCTGCACTGCAAACACAGCGATTTGACCGCCATACATTGCCAACATCAGGAAATAAAACAGCTTTGGCTTAAAACTTACAGGCCATGCCGCCATAATCGCTAGGGTGGTGATAAATCCAGTTAGGATAATCAATGGCATGGATAAACCATCAGCCCCAACTGACCAATTTAAGTCTAGTTGTGGCACCCAAGCGTAACTTTCTACAAGTTGTAGTTCAGGATTATTAACGTCATAGCCTATGCAGAAGGCAGCGATGAGCATCGCAAAATCAATTAATCCAATAATTAAGGCGTACCACCGCACCGTTAAACCGTCTTTATCCGGAATAATTGGAATCAGCAGCGATGCAGCTATGGGAAATAAAATTATTGTTGTCAGCCAAGGAAAATCAGCCATAGATATCCAAAAATTGAAAATACTTTGTGTTTCATATACATTCTCCCCCGGCTAAAGCACGGGGGATTCCCAGATTATTGTGAAAGCTTTCTCTTTTGATTGGGAGCGAGTTTCTCCATTCCAGGAGAGGTATTATTTAGAACCTGCCTCATTGTATCTTATAGTTGTTTTCCGGATTGGGCGTGCCAAATCCTTACCAGCAACCTATCCCACTATTATTCAAAACCTGATATTCAGCCAATGCACAAATAGTGAAATCCCCAAAAATTATATTAGTAGGATATACTCATGGCTTCTGCCAAAGCTAGATGCCAGAAACAACCACTAAGCCTAATACTGCTACAAATACGATTAAGGCATAAAATTGAGCGCGACCATTCTCTAAATATTTCAAACCTTCCCCACTCAAGAGAGTGATAAAACCTGTCAAGTTAACAGCCCCATCAACTATTTTGTAATCCACTTCTAAAACTTGGCGTGCTAGACGACGACTACCTTTGACAAAGAGGAATTCATTGATGTCGTCTAAATACCATTTGTTAAGGGAAAAGTTGTAAAGCGGTTTGATTTTTTCAGCGATCGCACCATGGTCAATTTTATGGCTCAAGTACATCAGTGAAGCTAAAGTAATACCAATCAAAGCAATACCTACAGAGTTACCCGCCATAATCAAAAATTCTGTCATCTCAAACTCAGTAAGTTCCTCTAATACTTCTGCTAAAGATTCCCCTGGTGCATAAATCAACTGCTCAAAATAATTAGCAAAAGGAGTCCCTAATAAACCAATAAGTGTCGAAGGAATTGCTAAAGCCATCAATGGCAAAGTCATTGTGATTGGAGACTCATGAGGAGAGTCGCTATGATGACCATGATCATTATGACCATGTTCTAGTTCCTTCGAAGCCATTGCACCCAGGCCGAAAGCAACTACTGGAGCAGAGTTAGCAACTAATAATTGCTCTTTAATCTCTTCGTCGTTACCCCGAAAATCCCCCTCAAAAGTGCTGAAATACATCCGGAACATATAGAAAGCAGTCATTCCTGCAGTTAACCAACCGACAATCCACAGAGCCTGGTTGGCTGCAAAAGCATTACCCAGAATTTCATCTTTTGACCAAAAACCTGCAAAAGGTGGTATACCACAAATTGCTAAAGTACCGATTAAGAAGCAGGTAGAGGTAATGGGCATATATTTACGCAGTCCACCCATTAACCGCATATCTTGAGCCAAAACTGGATTGTTACCGACTACTGCCTCCATACCATGAATTACTGAGCCAGAGCAGAGGAATAACATGGCTTTGAAGTAAGCATGGGTCATTAAGTGAAATAGGCCAGCGCTGTACGCTCCTACACCCATGGCCATCACCATGTAGCCCAACTGGGAGATAGTGGAATAGGCTAGACCTTTTTTAATATCGTTTTGGGTAATAGCGATCGTTGCACCCAGAAAAGCGGTGAAGGCTCCTGTCCAGGCGATAATATTCATTACCACTGGTAGATGTTCAAATACTGGGTACATCCGAGCAATTAAGAAGACTCCAGCAGCTACCATTGTTGCTGCGTGGATGAGAGCAGAAATGGGTGTTGGACCTTCCATAGCATCTGGTAGCCAGACGTGCAATGGGAATTGGGCCGACTTAGCTACAGGCCCTAAGAAGACTAAAACCGCGAACAGAGTTGCTAAAGCAGCGCTGAGAGCCCCTGTTTCTACTAACTCTTGTAAGCGATCGCCCATCACCTCAAATTCAAAGCTACCAGTAGCCCAATAAATTCCCAGCATCCCCAGTAGCAAACCAAAGTCACCAACACGGTTAGCAACAAAAGCTTTTTGGCAAGCATCTGCTGCTGCTTTGCGGTGGTACCAGAAACCAATCAGTAGGTAGGAAGATACACCCACCAGCTCCCAAAATACATAAACCTGGACTAGGTTAGGAGAGACCACTAGACCTAACATTGAGGAGCTAAATAAACTCAAATAAGCATAGAAGCGCACATATCCAGGGTCATGAGCCATGTAGCCGTCAGTGTATACCATGACTAAGAAGGCAACAGTAGTAACGATGACCAACATTAGGGCAGTTAGATGGTCTATGGTGTAGCCCATTTTCAATCGGAATTCACCTGCTGCTGCCCACTCAAACATTTGAGTATAGGTTTCATGGCCATTAATTTGACTCCAGAGTAGAGCAAAAGATAGAACCATTGCAGTTCCTAACAGGGAAACTATAAATACTGCTGACCCCTGTCGCAAATTGCTGGTGGCTCTACTATAGGAAATTAACCCAAGGCCGACTAGCATTGCCCCTGCCAAAGGCAATACTGGAATCAACCAAGCGTACTGATAAAGTGGTTCCATGATTTATCGGCAGTTTGTAATTAAAAGTAAACAAAACTAATAAGCATTCTGACACAGACTTTGCTGAGGTTTAGAATTAAGATAGATTTTTTTTAACAAACTGGCGGGAAGTCCCATCTGCTCCTGAGAGGGAATATCAGGATGAAAGTCAGCCTTATTTATCGGGTATATTCCGATTCTTAATATCTGTAACTGTGGGAAACTAATTTAGTGGAAGTAGGGAAATGCAGTGCTACAAGATAGGGAATGGGCACTAAGAGAAGGAACAAAAAATATACTTGATTGTAAATAAACAAATAATTTTGTGTACTTAACTTACAGATTCTGTATCGACACGGGGAATTTTGATCATAGATTTTGATTTTTGTCAACTCCATTCGGGATAGGCGAGAGGGAACAGGCAAGAGGCAAAAGTACTGCTAGAACTCCCTCAAAACAAAAAAAAATCATGGCTGTCAGGATAGTACTGATTAACTGTCAACCATCTAAAATAAACTTAGGAGTTGGTTTTTATTGGGAATAGCTTTTGAGGATTTGGCAAATAAACAATTACTTTTGACTCTTAACTTTCACGAAAAGTTATTGGTCAAGATGTAAAAACTTTAATATTTTTAGACCATAAACTTTTATGCTCCTTCAATCTCTATTTTCTGGAATGGCAAAATTTTTTAGAAAAACATCTATTATAGACCTGCTTGTTATTCCTTTTGTCCTACAAATTCTGATTACAGTCAGTTTAGTAGGATATTTTTCTTTCAAGAACGGACGAGAAACTGTTGACAATCTGGCAACTCAGTTAACTGATAGAATTAACACCCAGATCGAACAAGCTATCTTAGGATATCTAAACAAATCTCATATAGTTTTAGAACTTATTAATGATGGTATCCAAAGCGGTAATATTGATCTCAATAATTTTGATAGCTTAAGGCTCTACTTTTGGGAGGTGGTAAAAAGTCCTCCAGATATTGATAGTACTATTTTCTTTGGTAGTGAAAAAGGAGAATTTGTTTCAGTTGAACGTAGAGAAACTGGTGAATATATGTTTCATCTTCGCACAACTGCTACTGAACCAAATCGTAAAGATTACTTACTAGATTCTAGTGGATTGCCAAGCACATTATTGAACACTGTAGAGTACGATCCCCGTCTTCGCCTTTGGTATCAGATAGCAAAAGACAAAGGTAGCCCCGTATGGACTCCGATTTATCCTTCTTTTTCTCGTCAAAACACGGCTTTGGATATATCTGCTGTTAGACCTGTTTTTGATTCACAAGGCCAGTTGATCGGAGTTTTGTCCAACAAGATTACTTTAATGCGGGCGACAGATTTTCTTAGACAATTAATAATTAGCAAAAATGGACAAAGCTTTTTGATGGAACGTTCTGGGATGCTAGTAGCAGCTTCTGATATTGCTCAACCTTTTATAATTACTGAAATTGGTGAAAATCGAGAAATTGCCAAGCTACCAGCGATGGATGCGGATAACCCTACAGTCAGTGCTGCTGCTAAATACTTACAATCATCTTTTGGTAATTTTGAAAATATTACAGGAATTCGACCATTCAAATTTTCTGTTGATGGGAAACCGCATTATGGTCGAGTTAGCCCAATCCGAGATGAGCGAGGTATTGACTGGTTAGCTGTTGTCGTTATTCCAGAAAATGACTTGATGGCACAGATTTATGCCAATACCCGTATGACAATTGTGTTGATCTTAATTGCTTTGATGGTAGCGATCTTGCTAGGCATTGGAACTGCAGCCTGGATTATTAAACCGATTGTAAATCTCAATGATGTGGCCAAGGAAATCACTGTAGGGAAATGGAAAAAAGTACTCAACCTTGATATCGAGCGTGGTGATGAAGTAGGAGAATTAGCACGCTCTTTTGATAGCATGGCTAGCCAACTTCAAGATTCTTTCAATACCTTGCAAGAGCAAAACCAGCAGCTCAAAAAACTCGATCGCCTCAAAGATGAATTTTTAGCTAACACTTCCCACGAACTACGAACCCCACTCAATGGCATTATTGGTATTGCTGAATTTATCCTAGAAGAGAGTAATGCAGAGTTAAATACTTTGAGCATTTCCAACTTAACAATGATTGTTTCTAGTGCTCGCCGTCTATCTAATCTAATCAACGACATTCTCGATTTTTCTAAAATCAGACACAACAAACTCAAATTACAAATCAAAGCGATTGATATTCGTGGAGTGGTAGAAACAGTAGTCACCTTGAATCAATTTTTAATCGGCAAAAATCGAAATCTACAACTAATAAATGCAATTCCCACAGATTTACCCCCCGTTGAGGCTGATGAAAATCGTCTACAACAAATTCTCTATAATATAATTGGTAATGCCATCAAATTTACGGAGTCTGGTAAAATCAAAATCTCTGCACAATTGATTACCGATCATCCTAAACATCCCGAACATCAACCCCATGCCCCAAATACTACCAATCAAAATATAGGAGAATCTCAACAACTGCAAATTCTCATCTCTGATACTGGCATCGGTATTTCTCCGGATCAACTAGAGCTCATCTTTGAATCTTTTGAACAAGTAGAAAGCTCAATAGATAGAAGATACGGTGGTACAGGTTTAGGTTTAGCAGTCACCAAACAATTAGTCGAACTCCATGGTGGTAAGCTCTGGGTTGAATCTGAGTTGGGAGTGGGTTCTTGTTTTAGTTTTACCCTGCCTATTTCTGAGCAACCTGTAGGTGATACTCCCACTATTACAACCTCAATAGTTGATCCTGTTCGTTATGGGATTGATATGGAACAAACAGAACATATTGAAAGTAATTTAGCAGAGGGTGATTTTCACATTTTAATTGTTGATGATGAACCGATAAATATTCAAGTTTTGAACAATCATTTACAAGCAAATAACTATCAAGTTACTCAAGCATTAAATGGAACAGAAGCTTTAGCTGCTTTAGAAAGTCACAATAATTTTGACCTAATTTTGCTAGACGTGATGATGCCTAATATGTCTGGTTATGAAGTCTGCGCTAGAATGAGAGAAAAGTACCCAGCCCAAAGTTTGCCTATCTTAATGTTAACTGCTAAAAATCAAGTAGCTGATTTAGTAGTGGGCTTCCAATTCGGCGCCAATGATTATCTGACTAAACCTTTTGTTAAAGATGAATTATTAACTCGGATTAAAACTCATATTCAATTATCAAAAATTACTCAAGCCTATGGTCGTTTTGTATCCCACGAATATGTAAAATTGCTCTCAAAAGAAAGTATTATTGATGTGAAATTAGGCGATCGCGTTAGTAAAGAAATGGCTATATTCTTTTCTGATATTCGCTCTTTTACAACCATATCCGAGCAGATGAATTCTCAAGAAACATTTGCTTTTGTCAACGGTTATTTAGAACAAGTTTGTCCAGAAATTCGCGATCACAATGGTTTGATTATTAAGTTTATCGGGGATGGCATTATGGCAGTGTTTCCTGATAGTGTTGATGATGCAGTGCAAGCTGCCATTGCTCAACTTCGTAAAATACACAAATATAATCAAACTCTGGTAGCAAAAAGTTTACCTCCGATTAAAATTGGAATTGGTATTCATTGGGGTCACATGATGGTGGGCATAATCGGAGAGGAGCATCGGATGTCAGGAGATGCCATCTCTGATCATGTGAATTTAACAGCACGTCTGGAAGGTTTAACTAAGTTTTATGGAGTTGCTTTATTAATCTCAAAACCAGCTTTCAAAGGTTTAAAAAATCCCCAACAATATCGAATTAGGTTTTTAGACCGTGCATCTGTTCAAGGTAGGCATGAACCGATAGATGTTTATGAAGTGATCGATGGTGAAGTTGATTCACTGCAAGAATTCAAGTTAAAAACTAAAGCAGATTTTGAATTAGGTGTAGAGTATTATCGCTTGGGAGATTTAGTCTCTGCTAAACTTTATTTTGAGAAAGTTTTAGCAGTTAATTCTTTAGATAAAGTAGCTAAAATTTATCTATATAGAATTAAGAAGTTAATGGCAACTGGTGTTCCGACAAACTGGAATGGAGTTTGGACATTTACTCAGAAGTAATATCATTTTCAGTTGAATACTTACTCTTTATTTTAAGTGTTGACTTTTATTAAATACTATAGCGTTTCTCAAATTAATGAAATACACTTTTATTTGAATCCGACTTCAGACTTCCAACTCCCAACTCCCAACTCCCAATTCCCAACTCCCAAAAATCAGAAATCTTTGTACCTCACCAATATGAAAACTGCTATATTTTTCAAGGCCTCAATACTTTAAGATATTTAATATTAGGTGTTGCTGAAATGTAATGTGAGGTAGCTGGGGGTAAAATCGGAAAATATTTCTTTTCGTTGATAATTAATCTAAAAATCATTACCATTGAGCAACGCCGAAAAACCTAGCCTGCACTCAGGCTTAGAGACAAGGATTGGAAAAAGTAGATATGTTTAAGTCTAAATCTACCCTGAGTATAAATTGAGATGATTTACTGGTTTCACTGAATTCTAGAGAATGACTGATTCACCAAATAATTTAAAAGTTAGTTAACACCATGTTAACCCTAGTAGCTATCTTCATAACTCAATAGTTTCACTTTTTTCTGCAAAGCATTACCAAATAAGTCATACCAACTTTGAGATTCTCAAAGTTGGTAAACATAAGATTAAACATAGTTTAAATTTTGATTATTCCATAATTTCACTGTTGCCATTTCTAATAGAGCAAATTTATATTAGTTCCTGGTTTACAAATAACTGATAAAAATTTTAGGCTGAACTTAGGTTTCAGTGTATATTTTTGTGATTGATCTTCAGATATTAGAAAAAAACATGGCAAATAAAAATATCATAATCAAGAATAAGTCGTCTACTGAGGAAATAGAATTTGAGAGAATAGATTTACAAACTCAGCCTCAACGTTACATGGCAAAATTCCGCAGCAACTTGAGAAAAGATTCCCTAATCATAAATCAAAATTCATACCAATAAAAGTCCCCAGCAAATTATCGCCTACTCATCATGCAAATAGAAATTATAAATATTATCTTAAACATGAGAGTCACCCTAGTCACTTCAGTAAATAAAGCTTTCCTATAAAATTTGCCTAATCTTCGTCATTTAGTAGGAGTTTGTCTTGCTAGTGTGATTTTTGATTACTTTTATTGGACTTTTATTTTCCTAAATATATTAACCGCTCACTGGAGTAATATCCAGTCTATTTAACAACCTTCGGCCCAGGGCTAAAGGTAAAAGGCAAGAGGCAAAAGTATTGTTAGAAGAGGGTTTGAATCCCTCACTATATTGTTTAAATTAGTGGTGTGCGTTTTGTTTTTCATTTCATAGAGCGTTTTATGTAGGTTCTATACTTGTGTATTATCTGCTTTCATCCTAGATATGTAAACATGAAACACTGCGCGAGATGAAAAGCGTTTCCCCTATCGCCGACATGAATATGCAGCAGTCAGTTAGGATATCTCTTCGGTATGAGACAAGAAGCAAGTACAGAGTTAAGAGCCTCCTGAATGTTTTTCGGTAAAAACTTGAGTTAATTCCTCTGCTGTCAAAGAAGATAAAAAACCTAAAGTATAGGGTTCCTCACTAATAGCTAAAGCATAGGAAGAACGCAAATAATTCAAGTAATTGGAATCATTACTGACGTATACCTAAAAAATGCTAAACCCAAAGCATTAATATAAGATTTAATCACAGGTGAACTCCCATTAACTAATTGATTTAAAGAATCATCATCTACAGATTCTACATCCTGAATTGCAGTCACATTAAAATCTAGATGTTTTGCACCTTTTGTTAATATAAAATACTTCTCTTTTACTAACAACCAAGTCAAAGGATAAACTTGTTCTATTACTACCAGAGTTAATTGGTATTGGCTACCAGCAACCCATAAAATTGGTATATTAATATGACTCAATCCAGACTGACCAAATATAGTCCGATTCACGGGAGCCATAACTAATACTGAGCCAATTCTTTCATCTTGCAAATCAGAATTTTTTTACGGAAGTTCCAAAGCACGACATTGTAAAAATAAAGAAGGATTCAAATATTGAGCTTGAGGTAAATAATCTTGTTTAAGTTGTTCAAAATTAATTTTGGCACCAGCTAAAGCTAATGCTGTATAAGCTCCAAAAGATTGACCCACAATACCAACATTTTTTAGATTTAGTCTGACTTCAAATTTAGATTGATTACGACGTTCTAACTCATCTAATAAATAACTAATATCTAGAGGTCTATTAATAAATGCCCCCTGTTCAAAGATATCTTTTTCTTTGCTTTTTAGAAAATTATGAAAATAATTAAAATCACTCCCCGGATGCTGTACTTTAGCAACAGCAAAACCATAAGAAGCTAAATGTATTGCTAAATGTTGCCATTGACTCAGTTTTGCGGCTAAACCAAGAGAGAGAATAATTACTGGTATTGTTTCAGTTTGTCTGGGCTTATAGGGGAAATAAAAATTAACAATAAATTGGCGATCGCGATTTTGATCATTGGGTTCAATTGTCTCTTTCTAGAAAGAAAAATTACCTGGTTGACGTAAATCTGGTAATTTATAAAAATTTACTTTTGACTCAGTAGCAGCAGCAGTTAATGTCATTTGTTTAACTTCTGTCAGTAGTTTTTCTGTGTCTTGAATCAGACTCAAAAATTATCCCTTGACTGTCAAAATTTTCTGAATATCAAACTGAACTTCCCCGGAAAAATTTTGCAATAAATTGATCGGCGTAAAATCTTGATACTTAGCAGTTGTAATTAAAGCTTCTCGAATAGGAATAGCACCATTGGCATCATCCACCTGAATTATTTATCCCAGATAATTCAGTAAATTTTCTCCCATTTGAGAATACAAACCTTGAGAAAGTTGTACAGGATTAATCTTAAATTGAAAGTTTAAGATCTGTCGCAATTTTTCTTGATTTTCTGCATTTATAAACAAGAAATCAAATCTTAATTCTTTGTCAAATTGACCTGTTTCAGCATAATTATCTAAAGCACTTATAGGAACTCCTGCTCTCAGAACACCGTAATTAAAATAAATCTATTCTGCTGCTTTGGCTGAGAAAGTTGTCAGCACAAATGGGATAGTTCCTAATGCTAGAGAGGTCAACCATAAAAGCATCGTTTTTTGAGTTTTACCACAACGCTTTTTAAAAGCATACTGCTTAATTTTTTATTCATTTATACAAAATTAAAAAAATAATGCTACTTTAAGAGACTGTTTGTCAAGTAAATATTAAGATAGCTAGAATGTTTAATTATGATGGCCGGCGGCGTCAAACTAAAATTCTGATCAGTGCCAGGAGATATTGACCCAATTGCCCATCCTACGCCAGAATTTAATCTGAGTTTTACAAACAACCTCTAATGCCATGCACCAAATTCATAGTTTGAGAGTCTCACTTACGTGATTTTACTACTCACTAATGAAGACTTTCAGCCATATAACTGTAGCTCACTTTTTAGGAAATTGGTATTACTTTCTTTGATTAACACAATAATCTAGATTTTCTAACTGATAAGGAAATAATTCTTTGAACCATTTTTGATCAATGGCTTGAGGTTGTTCACTATCAATAAAAGAGTTGATTTTATTTTGCCATTCTCGGTCATTATTCGGAACAATGATGCCATAAAAATCACATGTTAAAGGCTTTTCTGGTACTAATTTGTAATTACTGAAATCCAGATTTTGCCGAAATAGTTCCCCAATAGATAAAATCCGGTCATTAACAAACGTTTGAATTTCTCCTTTTGCTAGAGAGTCTAAAGCCTCATTCATACCTTGATCGCCTTCAAAATAAATTGCTTCAGTTTCTAGATATTCTGTTTGAATGAATTTTTCTGTAGTCGTATTTTTCAAAACACCAGTTTTGACTCCTGCTAAATCACTATTAGGATTTATTTCTGTGCCTTTTAAAACCAAAAAAATAAGTTCCCGTGACAAAAAAAGGATTAGAAAAAGCTATACCTCCAATATCATCCCTAATTGTATTAGGGCCACATTCTAAATATACGATACCATTCTGAACTAACTGAAATCGGTTTTCCAGATTAGATGCAATTTCTATTACTTTAACACCTGTGGAAATGTTTAATTCTTGAGCAATCTTTTCAGCAAAAAGGTCAATTAAATCTTCGCAGTAACCAGACCATTCTCCTGTCTCATCTACATAACCGAAAGGAGTAGCATCTCGCCGCATTGCTACTTTCATAACTCCAGTTCTTTGAATTTCTTTTAAGATAATTTCTTGTCGCTTAGGAACTTTAGCAGTAATCGGTGGAGGTACGATTGGTTTTGGTGGAAAACTACCATAAGCAGTTTCTAATTGTTGTGGTGTTAAATATGTAATTAAATTCAAATTTAAGGAATCTTTATTCATCACTTTGGCATAAGAAGCAGTTAAATAGGGTTGATATTTTGATTGATTATCTAGATCTTTTTTAAAGAAAGCGACACTCAATTTTTTTTAAATAATACTGTCCAATCGCTGGTGTCGGACCTTGCAATATAGCTG
>JAJEAQ010000420.1 GCA_022822685.1 Trichodesmium sp. jk18x7bins.61 | reverse complement strand
GGATTAGATTATTTTACTTAATCTATACCAAAACATCTATAAATCCTCCCAATAGAAGTTTCTGATTAGATATTTTCCTGCTCTGAATCACCCTGTTAATCTTCACCGATTCCTAAATTTTTCTTAGAATTTTTCAACTTTTTCCAAAGTTCCTTAATTTGACTGTAAGCTTCTTCAGGAGGAATTTTTCCACCAGTTTCTAATGCACAAATGTAACCAATACGTTGAGCGAATTCTTGCAGATTGGCATTAAATACTAAGTTTTCAGGAGTAAAATCACCTCGATAAGGACTACGTGGATATAAAAAATCATCTTTACTTGTCATTGTTTTCCCCTAGTAAACATATAGAGTTTGATTTGAGTGGAAAAAGAGGACTTATGTTTTATAAACCTGCGACTATACCATTCCGGCTCATAGTCTAATTGTCCTACCCATTCACTGATTTGACATCACTTGAGCTTCTCACCAGTTCATGATTTTTCACTTTTCTTGCTACTAACTCCGTCACTAGAATTGTTTGATTTTGATGAAGCGCGTTAGTGTTAGTCTATCGGTATGCTCAAGCCTTGAATATTGAATCTTTACTAGAATAGAGTCTTTTTACATACAGTTTTGCTCTAGGCGTTGGTAACTTGAAAGATGATTATCTTGTAGTAGAAACAGCCCTGATCTCAATTCTATGTGCAGTTGCACCTAAATTTATCCACCCTGCCGCCCTTGTCAGGGGGGAACTAGAAGATGCTGCGCTTTTTGTTTAATAGGGATAAACAGGTAGTTAGTTGCACTACTTAGCAACAAAAGTATTACCCACCATAATGAAGTATTTGGGCTCAAGTCTGTTCAAGTTTCATCTCTTGATTTACCAACGCCTTGATCTGAATACGACCAATCAGGATATTTTTTCAACTTAAATATTTAGTAATTCTTCGGATTTAGCGACAAATCTAATCAAGTAGAAAGAGTCAGGATTTTTCTATTTTCTGCTTCCTGACTACTGACTGCTGCTGCCAAAGACTGAAAGTTCAATTACTTACAATTTAGTACCACATTCAGGGCAGAAATTATTACTATTAGTATTTTTAGCTCCACAGTTGCTGCAAGCAATTAACCCTACAGCTTGTTCAAGCTGTTTGTGAATAGGCAAACCAATCATTTGGGCATTACTCTTACCAGGAGCTACCATTGGATAACAGTTTTCATCCTTAGTGACACGAGCATCCATCAAAACAGGTCCGTTATGAGCTAACATTTCAGCGATCGCCTCTTTGATCTCATCCCGGCGATAAATCATCATACCCTTAATCCCATAAGCCAGAGCCAACATCACAAAGTCAGGCATTCCCATTTCCATATTAGAAGCAGAGTAACCCTCGCCAAAAAATGCTTGCTGCCACTGGCGCACCATACCCTGCCAGCCATTATTTATAATTACAATTTTAACATTTATACCATACTGTGCCAGAGTGCCTAACTCCTGAATATTCATTTGAATACTAGCGTCGCCTGCAATACAAATCACTTCTCGGTTTGGTAGGGCAACCTTTGCACCCATCGCTGCAGGCATCCCATAACCCATAGTACCCAGACCAGAACTAGATATCCATTGGCGAGGCCCATTTTTCAGAAATTGAGCTGCCCACATTTGGTGCTGACCAACGTCAGTAGTATAGTAAGCATCTGGAGCCATTTTGCCAATTTCAGCGATCGCCTCTTGGGGTGAAATACTATCTGGATTTTGGGGAGCTACTAATGGATAATCTTGCTTCCAGCGATTAATCCTTTCTAAGCAAGGTTGGGTTTGATTAGGATTAGCTTGGTCTCCTGTTTCCCGGCATCGACGTAGCAAGTCAATCAAAACTTGATACATCTCCAACTATGGGAACATCAGGAACCCGATTTTTACCTACTTCTGCAGGGTCAATATCAATATGAATTACTTTCGCATTACAAGCAAATTGGTCTAACTTGCCTGTTACCCGGTCATCAAAACGGGAGCCTACAGCAATTAATAAATCACACTCACTCACAGCAAAGTTAGCATAAGCAGTACCATGCATTCCCAACATTCCTAATGATAGGGGATGATTTTCGTTGAAGGCTCCTTTACCCATCAGAGTGGTAGTCACAGGAATGTTAAAATTTTCTGCTAATTCTGTGACTTCTGCGTGGGCATCTGCGGAGATTACGCCACCACCCACATATAATAGAGGGCAACGTGCTTCTCCCATTAATTTTACTGCTTGGTTAATTTGACGAGGGTTTCCTTTAACAGTGGGACGGTATCCAGGTAGTTTAATCGAACCAGTTGAACCTGCTTCGTAGTCAAACTCTTCTAGTCCAACATCTTTGGGTATGTCAATTAAGACCGGCCCTGGACGCCCTGTGCTAGCTATATGGAATGCTTCAGCGACAATTGTCGCCATATCCCTAGGGTCTCGAATAACGTAGGAATGTTTGACAACTGGTAAAGTGATGCCATAGATGTCTGTTTCTTGGAAAGCGTCAGTACCAATCATTTTTCTGGCCACTTGACCTGTAATCACCACCACGGGAATAGAGTCCATGTGAGCAGTAGCAATACCTGTGACTAGGTTTGTCGCTCCGGGACCTGATGTGCCAAAGCATACACCTACCTTACCAGTAGCACGGGCATATCCATCGGCAGCATGAGTGGCTGCTTGTTCGTGCCTGACTAGGATGTGTTCTACATCTCCGGCTGCTTCTGAGCGGTAGAGTTCGTCGTAAATTGGCAAAATTGCACCGCCTGGATAGCCAAATATGTGTTTGACTCCATGGCGCTTCAGGCTGTCCATTAGTGCAAAAGCACCTGTGGCTCGTTTTACTGTTACTTTCGTTTGTGATTGCACAAGTAATTCCTCTCCAGATACTATATATTTATTATTGACATACTCACTCCGTGGCGCTAACGCGACAACGCGGGATTCTTCTTGAGCCTGTCGGCTCCCTGTTCATGTAGCTTTAGCTAAAACATGTGGCGAGGTGGCTCAACCGATAATACCCCGCCCTGAAGGGCAGGGTTTTGATTGCGGTATGAGCTGAGGTGATATTTAAACCCTGTGTGGATAGCAATCCTATCTTCTGAATTAGGAGTGCCCTCATTATAGTCACGGGAGAACTCTTGACCACATTTCTCATGCGCATAATGCCATTCATGTCGGTTACAGACTGACATGAACATGCATGGGTCAACTTTTCTGAGGCGTTTACCCAATTTCCATGCTACATATTCTAATAT
>JAJEAQ010000376.1 GCA_022822685.1 Trichodesmium sp. jk18x7bins.61 | reverse complement strand
TATAAAAATATCAGGAGTTAAAATTTGATGATGAAGATTTTTCTAGTAATAGGATCTATTCTGGGAGGTTTTTCTGTAGTAGCTAGTTATTTTGCTACTCATGCTTTAAAAGAAAGACTGAGTCAATACTTTCTAGATATTTTTCAGACAGGGGCTCGTCTACAAATGTATCATTCTTTAGCATTAGTAATGGTGGCTTTTTTATTAACTATTGAAGATTTACCCCTACCATTAATCGTAGTTGCTGGAGCTGCTTTTATTGCTGGAATAGTAATGTTTTCTGGTAGTTTATATTTGATGAGTTTGACAGGGATTAAATGGTTAGGAGCTATTACACCTATAGGAGGAATTGCTTTTATTGTAGGATGGGGCTGTATGGCGATCGCTGATTGGAACTTAAAATTATAAAAAATTGATGATTTTAATTACTTCTTGATAAAAACATATATTAAAATCAAAAAATCAACAAAAATGAATAATATTTCGACAAAAGTGTTAAAGGAAGCGAGTTCAAGTTATATTGTAATAAAGCAAAGCTATACAAATCTGGGTACCTGGCTTCTGTGAGTTACTGCCTTAATCCCAACTGCTCTAATCCATCTGATCCATTAAATTCTGGTAGAGATACTTGTTGTCAATGTAGCTCCGGATTGGTGCTGCAAAATCGGTATCGTGTCGTTAAGCCTCTTGGGGGAGGAGGTTTTGGCAAAACTTATATCGTAGAAGAACGAGGAATACAGAAAGTTCTTAAAGTCTTACTAAAAAGTCATCCAAAAGCTATATCTCTATTTCAGCAAGAAGCACAGGTGCTGATTAGTTTACGTCATCCTGGAATTCCTAAGATAGAAAAGGACGGGTACTTTACATTTTTCCCAGCAGATAGTCAAGAACCTATACACTGTCTGGTGATGGAGTATGTTAATGGCTCAAATTTACGGGATTGGATGAAAAGTCGTCGCCATAGGCCAATTAATGAAACTCTGGCAATAAATTGGCTGACACAATTATCAGAGATATTAGAAATGGTTCACGATCGAAATTACTTCCATCGAGATATTAAACCCCACAACATTATGCGCAGGCCGAATGGCCAATTGGTGTTGATAGATTTTGGTACTGTGAGAGAGGTATCTGATACCTACTTGCTCAAAGTGGCTCAAGGGCAAAACGTTACGGGTATTGTATCACCAGGATATACCGCTCCAGAGCAAACTAATGGTAAAGCTGTACCTCAATCAGATTTTTTTGCTTTAGGACGTACTTTTGTATATTTACTAACAGGTAAGCCCCCAACGGCTTTTGCAGACAATCCTCGTTCAGGAAAGTTGCAATGGCGTAAAAATGCAAGTCATATCTCAAAAAAGTTGGCGGATGTTATCGATTACCTGATGGCACCTTTCCCAGGAAATAGACCTCAAAATCCAACTATGATTCTGCAATGTTTAGCAGATGTAGAAACAAAAGATAGCACTTCAGGAGTAGAAAATTCTAGAATAAATCCACCTCCTGAGCCTACTCAGATCAATAGCAAAATAGTAACAGAAAAAATAAAAAGTAGGCAGAAAACTCAGACAAAAATTAATACAAAAACAAATACAAAGCACAAGAAAAAAATAGCTCGTAATCAGTCATTAAAAAAGTTTACAAATAGATTGATACTAGGGTTGACAATGTTGATATTGGGATTGGCAACTTCTCAGTTTTATGGCTTTTGGCGTTACGGCATATTTCCTGCTCATCCTGTTTTACTGTTACGAGGATTAAATAGTAGTCGATTTTTGCAGAAGACTTTGAGTGGCTATTTAGGAGAAGTAAATGCGATCGCTTTAACACCAGATGGTCAAACTTTAGCTAGTGGTAGCTCTAATACCATCAAAATTTGGAATCTCAAGACAGGGGAGTTACGAAACAACATTATCAATGCCCATGCAGGTAAAGTAACTACTCTAGCAATAAGTCCGAATGGTCAGATATTGGTAAGTGGTAGTTCAGATCGAACTATGAAAGTCTGGGATATACAAATAGGTAAATTGATCAGGACAATTACAAGTCACGATGGTCCAGTAAATGCAGTAGCAATTAGTCCCGATGGACAGACATTAGCAAGTGTGGGCAGTGATCGACTGATGAAGTTATGGAACATCAGAACAGGTAGTCGCATACTTACTCGTATACCAGATCAAAATTATGAAGTGAATGCTTTAGCTTTTAATCAAGATGGTACCATTTTAGTGAGTGGGAGTAATGATGGAACTATTAGATTGTGGAATCTAAGTACAGGTGCTCGTAGACAAACTCTAGAAGGACATACCCGGGCAGTTAATGCGATCGCTATTAGTCCCAACAATCAGATTTTAGCTAGTGGCAGTAGTGATGGAAGTATTAGATTATGGGATTTAGAGACAGGAGAGGAGGAAAGTGTAATTCAACTAAATACAGGTGCAATCACGTCTGTTGTTTTTAGCCATGAGAACCAAACAATAGTTATTGGTAGTGATAATATGATTATAATTTGGAATACAATTATAGAAGAAGAATTAGATAGATTAATTGGTCATTCTCAACAAATAACTTCTCTTGTTATTACTCCCGATGGCAAAAATTTAGTTAGTGGCAGTCTAGATCAAACAATTAAAGTTTGGCGAACTCCATAGAGAATAGTTCATAACTCTACCATGTGATGGTGGAGTGCTTTCAAACTATAGAATTACAGCATTTTTTAGGATAATGAGGTACAAATATTTGGAGTTTTAGGCAACAGAGCATCTGATATCCAGAGAAAGCATGATGTACCTCACTAAACATTAAAAATGCTGTAAATGGGCGCAATTCCGCCCCCATCATTTACACAGGTGGGGGATGGGAGCGGGGGGGGTGATTCTAGAACCTGAATTGAGTCCTGATCGAGCCTACCCAGAGAGTTCCGTTATTATCATCATGATTTGGATTAGTAATCACAAACAAACCTGGTGTAATGGCGATATTGTCGTTGATTGCATAACGATAGAAAACCTCAATATGTACAGAAGTACCATCGTCTTTCAAGCCATCGTCGTCACCACCATCAGTAACTATCGGTGGTACACCAACAATAATTCCTCCCAAGCTGCCTTCTTTGAATAAGTCTGGAAATGCTATAGTCAAGGCACCATTAATAATAGTGATATCATCATTATTAATATTCTGTTCAGGGCGAGCCCAGGTTGCACCAAACCAACCTCCAATTTGAATTCGATCATTGATCCTCCACTGAGCCTCTAAACCAAGTTGATCGGCAGTTGTTGGCACACCATCAAAAGGATCTCTGGCATTAAAACTACCTGTACCACCTGTGATATCCACATTATCTTCGATGAAATAGTTGCGCACATAGCCTATGGTAAAAGCTAAGTTATCATTAGGCTCGATCAGGAATTGACCAAAGCTACTAAAAGCTCCATTAAATAGACCTCTGCCTTCTTGAGGATCTTCTGAATCAGGTGCAGCATAACCTACAGTCAATTGAAGTAGATCATTAAAGGCGTATTTGATGCCAACTCCAGCATCAGATGGTCCACGGAAAAAAGTAGGGTTAAATTCCCCAAAGCGAGATAGAGAACCAGCTCCACTACCTTTAAATGGGCTAATTGTAGACATAAAGCCATCAAGGCCCATAGCATTAGCCCCTACTATTACCATAGCTCGATCATTCAGCATTGGAAATTGATAGACCAAGGAGTCGAGAACAACAGTATCATCAGGGTCACTATCATCAGTGGATAAACGAGTCATCAAAGTATTAGTCAATCCCTCACTGCTGTAGTCAGGAACATCTACAGCTTGCAAATTAGTTCTCAACAAGTCTTTACCAGTAAAACTGGTTTCAAGGCTCAAAGCTACCTTATAACCTAATGTTGTTTCAGTTCCATCATCTTCACTCTGCAATACTCTACGACCCCTGGCTCGTTCTCCCCAGGTATCACTCAACCAAAATAGTGTTTCACCATTCAGTTTAGTAGTTGTAGAGAATTGATTAGCTTCAAGTTCTTCTGTTCTAGCTTCTAAGGCATCAACACGGCCACGCAACTCTGCTAGTTCTACAGCAAATTCCTCTTGCAGTCGTTGTAACACTGCCAAATCATCACGAGTCACTAAATCTGCAGTTGCTGCTGCAATTAACTCTGTAATTCTGTCCAAACAAGCATTTAAACCTGCTGCAAACTCATAACGGGTCATCGCCCGATTTCCTTTATAAGTACCATCTGGATAACCAACAATACAACCGTAACGTTCTACCAGAGATTGCAAAGCTTGGAAAGCCCAATCAGTGGGTTGTACATCTGATAGCTGAGATACGGATGTGACTTGTCCCATCGGGTCTACTTGTTCTAACTCCGCTCCAGGAATTTCCAACGAGGGGTCTTTGAGTTTTTCCAAACGACTATCCTGTGGTACTTCTACCTCTTCTGAAACTGTATCCCTTTCTGAGTCTGCAGGTAGCTGAGATACATGATTTGAATAATTAGGAGAAGTTGTATGACTATTGCCCTCCTCTAGATTAGCTAATTGTTGGACAGAAACTTGATTGGCTAAAGCAGAATTAGCTATTAATAAAGCAGCTATACTAAACACTCCTGGAGTATGCTTAAGAGCATTCAGGATTATTTTTGTCATTTTGATATCTCCTCACACCTTTGTTATTAACCTAGAAAATTATTTGGCTTTTTAGGCACAACTCTACTGCTTAGAGTAGATTTATAGCGCTACGCATTAAGGTTAGGACATCCCTATGCATGCCTGTTGCCTGTTGCCTGTTGTCTTTCGACCCAGATTTTTATCCTAACCAAAAAAACGTACTGCTATAACTTTTGATTGTTCCACTTGTTTTTTTTTTGACATTTAGTGCTATTACTAAGAGGTTAACCTTGTAATTGAAACTGCTGCTCCATAATCAGCAAGCTTCAAACCAACACTTTATGTGTTTATGTATACTTCATTTCAGAATTTTCGGCAACATTCTGTGCAAATTTGAATACCCCCATCACTATTAGTCTTGGGGATTATCAGTTGATATAGCACTACCCATTCAGGTTAGGACATAAAAATTTGAGAAAATGATAATTTGTCTAAAAGTTGTTCTAAAATTAATACCTACATCAAGTTATATTTTTTTCTAGGCTTTTTGATATAGTTATGAGCTGACTCCAGGAGAACAGAAAAAGCTAAATTAGGCGATCGCTTATCTTGAAAATAATTAATAGATGAAGATCTATATGAGCTATATCATGTAGGGTTAAATAATTATAAATAAGTCAGGAAATAGATGGTTTTATTTCCCCCCTTTCAAAGAAAATCCCCCCTAGCCCACCTTTCCCAGGGAGGCTAGGGGGGTAAAACATTGGTTGTAGTAGCAAGGCTTATTATAAATAATTATCCGATTCATGTCGGCGACAGGCTCAACATGATATTAGAGGTAATTTTGAAAAAGTATTTTTTGCTCCAGACATCTATTAGTCAGAAAGTGAAGAAAGACAAAAGTACCTTTACTTTAGAAGAATAAATATTTATAGCATTTAGAGGATCTCTAATGGTACATTAATTGCAGTCAAACCTAGACTGATAAATGAGCAGCTCTACCTCAGTTGCGATTGAACAAGTATATTGATTTGACTTGGAGTGCCTACATGTTTGAGCCTTTCACCTTGCTCCCCCTCCTGAATACTGACTATTGACTACTGACTACTAAAGCAGTAGTTTTTTGTACCTCACCAAGGCTGAGAACTACTAGCTCCAGGGTTTTGTAATTACTGATATTTTTCCTTTACTCAATAAAATTGAGTTCTAAATTAATTAACTGATGAGTAGTTCCACCATTAATTTTATGCCAAAATTTTCTACTCTCAAGTCAATTTTTCACCCAGGAAGAAAGACCGAAGTTGGTAAATTTAAAAATAAGTTTTTACCCCCAAAAACACATGACTCTGCACAAACTGGGCAGAGATGTGGGGGAGTTAAAACCAATATCTACAGAACTAGATAGGGGAAATTTAGATCTGACTATTTGATTTTTAGCCTTATTCCTGCTTCGATCTTCCTTCTTTCCATCGTGACGGAATGCTTCGCAAGCAAAGCCCCAAAAATTAAAATCTGAATTGAGTTCTAACGGTACCAACCCAGAGAGTATCATTATCCTCTATGTGATTGGGATTAGTAACCACAAAGAAACCAGGAGTAATGGCGATATTGTCGTTCAATTGGAAACGATAGAAAGCCTCAATATGTACGGAAGTATGATCGTCTTTCAAGTCATCATTGTTTCCACCATCAGTAACAATTGGCGGTACACCAACAACAATAGCTCCGAGACTACCTTCCTTAAGTAAGTCTGGGAAAACTAAGGTCAAAGCACCATTGAGAATAGTAATATCATCTTGATTGCTCAATTCTTCAGCACGAGCAAATGAGGAACCGAACCAACCACCTACTTGAATGCCTGGAGTAATTTTCCACTGCACCTCAAAGTTGATATTATCTGCGGTAGTTGCTCTGCCGTCAAAAGGATCTGTGGCTGTAAAACTACCTGTGCTTCCACTCAAGTTTACATTTCCGTCAGGATGATAGGTACGGACATAACCTAATTGAAAAGCTAGGTTTTCAGTTGGTTCAATCAAAAACTGGCCAAATGCACTAAAAGCACCATTAAAGATACCTCTACCTGCTCGAGGGTCTTCCGAATCTGCTGCAGCATAACCTACAGTTAGGTGAATTGCTTCATTGAAAGCATAGGCAAATTTGAAACCAGCATTAGAAGGGGCGAGATAAAAAGTAGGGTTGAATAGTCCAAATCTAGAAATAGAACCACTACCACTACTTCCTAGAGGTGTTATAATCTCCACAAATGAATCAAGGCCATAGCCATTAGCTGCTACCTCTATTTCACCTTTACCATTCAGTACAGGAAAACGATAACCTAGTGTACTAATCTCAACATCATCGTCTAAATCATCATCTGTAGCTAAACGAGTCATCGAAGTATTAGTCAAATCTGAACCACTATAGTTAGGAACGTCCCTAGCTTGTAAACGAGTTGTCAAGAGGTCTTCCCCAGTAAAACTAGTATCAAAGTTCAAACGAACCCGATAAGCAAAGGTTGTCTGGGTTTGATCGTTGTTGCTTTTTGGGACCCCATTGCCTCTAGCTCTTCCTCCCCAAGTATCACTCAACCAGAACAACACTTCTCCATTCAGTTTGGTTGTGGTAGAGAACTGATTGGCTTCTAACTCTGCTGTTCTGGCCTCTAGAGAATCTACACGACCTCGCAAAGCAGCTAATTCCGCAGCGAACTCTTCTTGTAGTCTTTGCAAAACGGCCAAATCTTCTCTAGTGACTAAATCAGCAGTTGCAGTAGCAATTAATTCTGTAATTCGATCCAAACAAGCATTCAAACCGGCAGCAAACTCATAACGAGTCATGGCCCGATTTCCCTTGTAAGTTCCGTCTGGATAACCAGCAATACAACCATAGCGCTCTACCAAGGATTGCAGCGCTTGGAATGCCCAGTCTGTAGGTTCTACATCTGATAACTGAGTCACGGAAGTCACCTGCTCCATTGACTCTCCGTCTTCCAAATCTGCAACTCCTACTGGTGCTAGTGATGGATCGTCCATGGGCATAGAACGACCATCAAAAAATTGAGCCACCTCCAAAGGAGACGAGATTGCTTTATTGTCTGGGAGTAAGTTCTGATTTAATGGCTCTTCTCCAGTTCCTAAATTTAATGGAGAAGTTTCTGTGGCGATCGCCGTGCCAGCCATTAACAATGTCACACTCACAATACTTGGACATTGCTTGAGAGTATTCCAAATAATTTTTGTCATTTTTAATCCTCACACCAATATTTAACTAAGTCAGGCAATACCTAACTCTTGGTCAAATCATAACTAACAATTTTATTATCACTATAAAACTCAACTGCTCCCGCAATTTTTTCCCCAGCCTCTATACGGTGGGTTTTAATTGCGACCATTTAATTATGTACTGAAACACTAACTATCAACCTCCTTCACAATTTTTTCCCAAGTTTCTACAAGGTGGAAAGGAATTGTGGGCGTTTAATTTTCCGCTTTCACACGAATCATACAGATCATTCGATGTACCTAGTTATGAGTCCAAATGTTGCCAATCCTGCAAAGATATCCTCTCTCCAAGCACCGTAATAGGGTTTGAAGATTTACCGAGAAGCGTGAAGTACTCCGCAGTTCCTACCATGTAGAATTTCCCGCAGTAGACAATGCTTACTATTGTAAACTTAATCTTGACAAGACCCATCGGTCTACAGGGTGGGGTCATTGACAAGAACTGTTATTTAGTAGTTTGAGAAAGCAGTTAGTATATAGTCTGGTCAGGTGGCCGACCCCAGTCGGAGCTTTCATGTAGCTTTAGCTAAAACGAGAATCACTTCTTTCCCCTCCCCTTTGAACGGAAGGTGACAGTTTCCCATCATTCCGCTCCAGCCTCACAAACAGCCCTTAACTTTTGGTTTTTAGACCAAGTTCTTGCTGCAAAGATCCTCTTATCTAAGATTCTTAACAATTGAATGGAACAATCCATTCAATTGTCCTTCAACGACCTTTGTCATTTTGACATCTAACTTTTGTCGACCTTAAGTTTCTTTTG
>JAJEAQ010000511.1 GCA_022822685.1 Trichodesmium sp. jk18x7bins.61 | reverse complement strand
AGTGATTCTCGTTTTAGCTTCCCCACATGAAAGCTCCGACTCTTGTCGGCCACCTGACCAGACTGTAATATTCAATCCCAAGTATATTGATCTAAAAAAACATATTTATCTTGATTCCAAATCAAAAAATTATATAACTATATGAAGTTAAATATATGGCTATAAATGATGTTCTGACATATCCTCAACTTGATTGCAATTTGAGTTCTCAAGTGACAAATTTAAAATCAATGTCTGCAAACAAAAGAATAATGAAATTGGCACAATAAGTAGACATACTCACCCAACGAATGGCGAGTGGCAACCTAGTATTAAATAGCCATGCTAAGGCAGGAAAACTTCAGTTATTTTATGGTAGATTGCTTTACGCTACTGGGAGTATTCATAGAGTCAGGCGATGGAAACGAGCTATCAGGTTGCACTGCTATGACTGGAATCTTGTAGCTTCAGAACTACTATCAGAGCAAGAAAAACCCTGGGAAGATTTGCTCCTATATGATGGAATTAGCCAAAATAAAATCACTATTTCTCAAGCCAAAGCAGTAATTCGTACTGTTACTTTAGAAGTATTTATTATTTTCTATATGTCGCTATGCAGATGTAACACATAATTGGGAATCAAATCTAGACGAAAAATCAGAATTGTCTCTTGGTTTAGCTTTGTGTTATCGGGAACTCGAACCAATTTTCAACAAAGTTGCTCACATGGAACATCTATGGAAAAAAGCAGGATTTGATAGTCTTAGCCCTAATCTTGCGCCTGTAATGAAAAAACCTGTGAAACCAGAAGCTTTATCTGGTTGGGGTAAATACTTACAGGGTGATTTAACTCTATGAGATATTGCTTGCCAACTCAGAAAATCGGGGTTGCATATTTGCGGGATGAATTGTAGGCTTGGATGTATTTCCAAAGATTCATCCCTTGATTCAGCAACGCCCAGAAAATCAGTATTAGCTACAGATAATACTTTACTTCCCTTAGTGAAAAAAGGCTTAGTACAGTTAAAAACAATTTCAGATTTGCCAGCACCATATATAAAATCATCTATTGCCACAACTAAGGTTGATCAGAATAGAAGAAAGAATAAATTCAAAAAGCAGCCATTAATTGCCTGTATTGATGATAGTCTAGTAGTTATTGAAACCTTAAAGAGAATTGTTGAACCAGCAGGTTATAAATTTATCAGTATCCAAGATCCGATCAAAGGATTTATGACAATTGCTGAAAAAAAGCCAGATTTGATTTTTCTGGACTTAGAAATGCCTGATGCTAATGGTTATACTGTTTATCAATTCTTACGTAAAGCACCAGCATTTGAAAAAATACCAGTAATCATTTTTACCAGTCGCAATAATTTGATAGCTCGTAGTCGGGCTAAATTAATCGGAGTTGCTGACTTTTTGAGTAAGCCTCCTAAGCCAGAATTAGCTTTAAAAATGATTCAAAACCACTTATCTTAGACCAAGAGTGTAGCTTAGGGACTAAAAAAATGTATTGATATTATTATTGCTGATTAGACTGAACTGTGTTAATAAAATTCAGGACTGACGCAAAAGCACTATATATAGTAATTTAAAACTATTGCGCCACACTATGTATAGAGTGTACTATCCCAAAATGCGTAAGTCCTGAAAATTATGAAGCAAAATAAAATTTTGAGAAAATATTAAATAATAGTAATCATTAGGAATTAAGATGAAATTAGTTAGTTTTAAATAACGTGGGTTAAGCAATGGGAAAAAAGGTATTGATTGTAGAAGATAGCCAAGCTGAAAGTAAGATTATGAGTGATTTTTTTAACAGATTCAGAGCTTGAGGTATCGATTGTAACTACAGCAGAAGCAGCTAAAGTTATGATCGAAAAGAACGACTTTGACGCAATTTTAATGGATGTTGTACTACCAGGTCAAAGTGGTTATGGTTTGTGTATATCTCTAAGAAATCAAGAAAAGACAAAGAAGATACCAATTATTATATGTTCGAGTAAATCAGCTAACATGGATCAAAAATGGGGCATGAAACAAGGAGCAAATGCTTATGTGACTAAGCCGATAGAAACAAAAAAAGTTGAGGAAGCATTACAAAAAGTGGGCATCATTCTTAAACATTAATATTTATAGATATTTAATTACCAAAGCATTAACTTGAGGCTAATGCAAAAACAACAATCATTGAGTAGTAATAGGCAATTTTTATGTCTAGAAGTTATCAAGACTTTACAGATTATAATATCTGCTAGTGACTTGGATGAAGTTATTACTTTAGACCACAGAAAAATCTTACAAATACCTGGTATGCCGACTGTAGTTGCAGGTATTTTTCAGTGGAGTGGCGAACTTCTATGGTTGATTGATATAGGTTATTTGATGGGTTGTAATCCTTTGTTATCTACTGGATACTCTCAGCAAAATGTGCGGGTAGTGAAAGTAAAATTTAGAGATGGTTATCTGGGTATATTAGCGCAAAAGGTAGGTAGCTTAATCAGTGTTGAAGCGAAAAATATTAGTATGACAAAGCCTCAAAAAAGTAATTCGCTTGTAGAAAAATTTCTCAAGGGAACTTGCACAAACTCAGAAGGGAAAAAAATGATGATTTTAGATATTGAAGCAATCATCCTAGAACTAGAATCAGCCTAGTAACCCTACGCGACAGAGAATAAAAAAATCAAAAATAAAAAAAAATGGCAGTGTTTTGAGTATTTTGTCACTGGTGGGTTGATTTCCGCCGCGTTCCACTAGAAAAAATTAAGCCGAAAAAGTTAGCTAGAGCCAGTTTTTTTAATGATCAATAGTTAATGGAAAAAAAATCGAAAAAACTAATTTGATTTAGTTTAAGGATTGGGGAATCTCTAGACATTAACCGCATTTTCCGTACAGGAGTAGAAGAAGCACTCAAGTTAATGGAAACTGACAGGGTTGTGGTGTATCGGTTTGATGAAGACTGGGATGGTAAAATTATTAGTGAAGCTGTCAAACAGGATTATATCAATATTATTGACATGGAAACTGAGGTAACTTGCTTTCCCGCAGATTATGTAGAACCCTATCGTCAAGGGCGGGTGCAAGTTACACCAGATGTTAGTAAAGCGGGTTTGACAGCTTGTCATGAAGAGCAGTTAGGAAAATGGCAAGTTAAGGCTAATATGGTGGCTCCGATTTTGGTTAACCAAACTCTTTATGGTTTATTGGGTGTTCATCAATGCTCTAGTACTCGCAACTGGCTAGAGTCAGATGTTGAGATGTTTAAACAGGTGGCTCTCCAGATTGGGTATGTTTTAGACCAAGCACTCTTGTTACAACAAATTGAGCAAGCTCGTCAAAAGGCAGAACAGATATCTATTGAGCAACAACAACAAAAAGAATTGCTGGAAAATCAAATCGAGAATTTATTGAGTGATATTGAGGGATCTTTTGAAGGGGATTTGACAGTCAGAGCGAATGTAACGGCTGGTGTAATTGGAACTGTGGCTGACTTTTCTAATGCCACGATTGAAAATTTACAGCAGTTGGTACTACAGGTGAAATCAGCAACAACTGTTGTGAGTTCAACAACAGAAGGTAATGAAGCGGAGATGAAATATCTGGTGAAGCTCATCGCCAAGCCGATGCGATCGCTAATGCTCTCCAGCAAATTCAGGTGATGACAAATTCAGTTAAGGCAGTGACAGCTAATGCTGAACAAGCAGAAGCTAAAATGGAGCATGCCAATCAGATTCTACAAACCAGTGATGCGGCGATGAACCGCACTGTGGAAGGGATTGTGGTAATTCAGAAAACAGTAGAAGCAACTGCCCGAAAGGTGAAAAATTTAGGAGAAACTTCTAAGAAGATTTCACGGGTACTGAGTTTGATTAATGATTGGGCAAATCAAACAAATGTTTTGACGTTGAATGCTTCGGTAGAGGCAACTAGGGCGGGGCAAGATGCTCAGGGTTTTGCTACAGTTGCTAGTGAAGTACGTTCTCTGGCAGAACAATCAGCTAGTGCTACCCAGGAAATAGAGCAAATTGTGGAGGAAATTCAATCAGGAACCAGTGAAGTTGTGAAAGCCATGGTAGTCGGGTGCAAGCGAGTGATGATTGGTACTCAGTTGGTGAAGGGAGCGCGACAAACTCTGACAGATGTGTTGGATGTGAGTAAGCAAATTAGTGAGTTGGTGGAGGAGATTACTGTGTCGGCGAATACTCAAGCTGATACTTCGGGTAAACTTTCAGAAACTATGCAGGAAGTGGCGGCGATCGCTAATCAAACTTCTGAACAATCTATGACTGTGGCAGAGTCTTTTGCTAAGTTACTTGCAGTCGCGGGAGATTTAGAAACAAGTGTTGCCCAGTTTAAGGTAAATTAGGATTTTTGGAAGAACTTGATTGTAGGTTGCACCTCAGAGCATTTTTGCTTGAGTGACTCCCCCCTTTCCAAGGGAGGAGTTAGGAAGAAGGAATTCGGAAGAAGGAAGAAGGAGGCGCGGAGGGTAAAAAAATAAGGTATAAGGAAGAGAAAGTTTTTGATCACTAATTAAACGGACATTATATGAAACAGAAGTTGTAGGAATCAAGGTTTATCATACCAATTTCCGAAAATATTGCTACAATTATTTGCTCTGATGATAGGGATATAGAAATTAAGACTGTAACTATCTTTTTTGAATTTTGTATTATAACTAAATTATCTAAATATAATATTACTGGCTCAGTGCAAAAGGTTATTTAAGCAGATTCGATATAATTATGATGACTGAGATTGACGCTCAAGCCTACGAATTTTTTGTAGAAGAAGCTACAGAATTACTACATACTCTTGAGCCAGGATTAATAAATATCTCTCAAAACCATGAGATACAAACACTCCGTAAACTGATGCGGGCAGCTCATTCAATTAAAGGTGGTGCGGATTGCATTGGTTTAATGGAAATTCAACAAATTGCCCATGACTTAGAAAATGGTATTAGAGCTCTTGAGAGAGAAAATACTGTTTTTGACTTAGAGTTAGAAAATTTACTGCTACAAGTCTTTGACTGTTTGCGATCGCCAACTAGAGAACAAATTGAAACAGGTAAATATGACCAGAAAACTGCTATTGATAAGGCCAAACAGGTTTTTGAAGAGTTAGAAAATAAACTTGGGCATCCTCTCGAAGCAGCGGCAGAATTTCCAGAAGTGCCCATGGAAGAGGGTGATATGGCGAAGTTTTTATTTACAGAAGAAATACCCTCTGGTTTGCATCGTTGGGAAAGTTTATTAGCTGGAAAGAATGACTCCAATAGTGGTTTATCAATTAAAGAAGAGCTGAAGAGACAAGCGGAAATGTTTGCGACTTTGGGTACAATGTTGTTGAATTTACTAGGGTTTACTTCGATTGCTGAAACTACTATTAAAACTTTGGATGTCAATCTTAAATATAGTGGCAAAATTGCTAAACTGGCTCTAGTAGATTTTTGGGCTTGGCAAAAAGCAGTATTAGCGGGCACGCTCAAGGAGGAAATCCAAGTGCCACATTGTTGAAGTTGACGCAACCACAAACACCTAAAAAAGCAGTGGCAACTAGCAAGCAAAAACAAATTAATCAAGCTTCTCAACCAACAAAAACTGCCACTACAAAATCTGATGTGGCACAGCAGAGTACAAATAAAGATGTCAAGACAGAAATCAAAAGCAGTGACTCTAATACAAGTAAAGCCAAAAAATCTAATACTTCAACAGCATCAGTAAATGTTCCTCAGAAAAAAGTTTCACCGGCGGAAGTTACTGGTAAAAATAAGCAAATTGAGCAAAAACAAACCTCAAAATCAGTAAATGTTTCCCAAAAAAAGTTTCACCGGCGGAAGTTACTGGTAAAAATAAGCAAATTGAACACAGACAAACTACTCTTCCTCCCTCATCTTCTTTAGGTATCAGGATAGGTATTAAACGCTTGGAAATGCTGAATAATTTGGTAGGAGAATTAGCAACTCAGGATAATAGTTTTATCCTACAGAATCAACAAACAGAAGCTTCACTAGAAATTTTAGACAAAGGGTGGCAGCGATTTCATCAGTTAATGGTAAAGTTCCAAGATATTACTACCTTTTCGCAGCAACTAAATAAATCCCAGAATTCTCAGAATAAAAAACTAGCATCTTTAGTAAAGATAGTACCAAATCTCCTAGAATAAATTGCTCAAATAGGAGAAGCTATTGATGATATTAAATTACTACATAAACCTGGTCAACAAGTTGTAAAAAAGGCAACAAACTTGACAACAAATACAAAGTAATCTGACAAAAACTCCCATGTTACCTGTGGAATCATTATTTAATAGGTTCCCGAGAGTGATTAGAGATTTATCAATACAAAAGCAAAAACAGGTAAAACTTGAATTAGAGGGAATGAATACTCTGGTCGGGTAAGGTTGAGCCACCTCGCCACATGTTGAGCCACCTCGCCACATGAAAAGGTTTCGACCTCCCTTAAGATTCTTTCGGGTTTACCCTGTTGTATCGTCTGAAGTTTTTGAAAATGGTTGAGCCTGTCGGCTCCATGAAAAGGTCGCACATTGATAAAGCAGTTTTAGAGAAATTATACGACCTGATAGTTCATCTAGTCAGAAATGCTTTCGAGCATGGCATTGAACCACCAAAAACCAGACAAACTAATAGTAAATCAGAAATAGGAATAATTACTCTTAAATCTTAGTAATAAATTATACTTATATTTAAATTCAAGACGATGGCGGGGGTATAGATGTTGATAAAATTCGAGATCGAGCTATAAAAAATAAAATTATCACAGCCAGTAAAGCTGCTAAATTATCAACTCAACAGTTGTAGAATTTATGATTCTATCCTGATTTTTTAACTACAGAAAAAGTTAGTGATTTGTCAGGAAGAGGAATGGGATTAGATTCAATTTATCGTCAAGTAGAAGCATTAAAAGGAAATATTACTATTCAGTCTAAACTTGGCAAAGGAACAAGATTTATTCTGGGACTACCTTGGACTTGAACAATTACAAAGTTGTTGGTATTTCCCATGGAAGGCAATGTATTTGCTATTCCATTAGATATTTTAGCAACCATTGCGTATGCAGAGCCTAATGAAGTTAAAATGAATCAAGAGGAATAAATATGTTCTTGGCGGAGTAAAAAGGTATTAATAACACCATCAATTTTGTCAGATTATACAGCCTCTTCCATGTAAATGTGGTACATTAATTTTAGTAGATCAGAATTTCGTGAATACTGACCACTTGAAAAACTATTTTATAAACTCCTACTACTGTACTTCATAAACCAGGAATAGGCTATAATTATCCAAAGTTTTCAGGAACGAGCCAACAAAAAGTTATTGAATCAGGGAAAACTCTGAGACCAAACAATCTCAATGCCAAGTAATGTTGCTATTAATTTCTGAAGATGCAGATACAATTGCTATCAAAATTGACCAAATATTAATGGAGCAAAATTTTACGATTAAACCTTTTAGCAAGATTTTAACAGCGCTCCATCATATTTATATGGTTGTACAGTTTGAGGAAATGAGAATTTAGTGCCAGTTATTGACGGAATTCAATTATTAGAAAAAACTTGACGAAAAGAACAATTAACTGCTCAGATATTACCAACAAATCAGAATAAAATTAAACAGTCTACTCTGTCTAAATTACCTACGATTCTGGTGATTGATGATTCCCTAACTACTCGCCAAACAATTTCTAAAACTGTACAAAAAGCAGGATATAATATTGTGCAAGCTAAAGATGGTTGGGAAGGGTTAGTACAACTACAACAAAATACTCAAGTTCAGGCAATTATTTGTGATGTAGAACTGCCTGAGATGAATGGTTTCGAGTTTCTGAATCGTTGTCGTAAACAATATTCTATGGCAGAGATGCTTGTATTGATGTTAACGTCTCGTAGTAGCCAGCCCTATCGTCAGTTAGCTAAACAGTTAGGTTCAAATGGCTATTTAACTAAACCTTATTTAGACAAAGAGTTAATTAATAATTCACAAAAATGTTTGCAGATTTAACAGTTATTGTTGGTAGGAGTTAGGGGTTAGGAATAGGGAGTTGGGGGAGGAGATTTGACTATAGAACCTATTTGGTATCGGCAGCGCTCCCTCTCCTAAATATTATTTCATCAAAGTCCTCTGAGAGGCAAGGAAACCACTGTCTTTTAAGCGGTGGAGTCAAAACGAGGCGACGGGTTTTAACCTGTAGTTAAGTTTGAGATTGATCTAATATTTGAAAGGCTCTCCCCCTTACGGAGTGGGGGTTAACACCCCCTAAAGCTCCTTCTCCTAACTTTGGCCGCACTTTTCATGTTGGCGAGAGCCGTTTTTTGCCTGTCACCAACATGAAACGCTCCGCGACATGAAAAGCGGAGCTTTGCGAAGCGCAAAAACGCCAATGTTATTGCTCGGTACTATCGGTGCAGGCAGGAGCTTAAGTACAGACGTTCCATAGAACGTCCCTACGGGTGTGTTTAACTCCCCTAAGCTAGAGCATTAATCTGGCAGAGCATCCGACGCTTGGGGATAACGTAGACCTCTGACTGTCTAAGGTCCGTCAGGTGTTGGGCTTGGGTACTCGGAGCCGAGCAACGAGAGGGCTGACTTGCCCCATCGCTTGGCCTTACGGCAGGCGGAGCCTCAAGCTAGGGGTTCCTGACATTAATGGTAGATAATTGTTATTTTGCCCATCCTACTATCTACAACTTTCTACAGGTTTTAGTCAACATTGGGTATTGACTACTAACTACTGTAATAAAAAATACAATTACTTTTTAAAATCTAGAAAAAAAGCCCCATAAAGCCTTAAACTGGAGTTTTGCGAGTAGTTAAATTTGAGGTATATAAAATCAACAGTGAGGAAAATAATCATTGCAGGAAACTGGAAAATGTATAAAACCCAAGCAGAAGCTAAAGACTTTCTCGAGGGTTTAAAGTCTCAAATCACAGAAACTCCCATAGAAAGGGAAGTAGTTATCTGTACTCCCTTCACCGCACTAGATTGTATGTCAAAAAGTTTGCATGGGAGTCAGATCAAGTTAGGATCCCAAAATGTTCACTGGGAAAAGGAGGGAGCATACACAGGAGAAATTTCTGGCCCAATGCTCCGGGAAATAGGAGTTAGTTATGTAATTGTTGGCCACAGTGAGCGTCGTCAATACTTTGGTGAAACCGATGAAACAGTGAATTTGCGTTTAAAGGCTGCTCAGAAGTATGGTTTAACCCCCATTCTATGCGTAGGGGAAACTAAGGAGCAGAGAGATGCTGCTCAGACGGAATCACATATATATGATCAGTTGGCCAAGGATTTAGTTGATGTGGATCAGGAAAATCTTGTAATTGCTTATGAGCCGATTTGGGCGATAGGTACTGGTGACACCTGTGAAGCAAAGGAAGCTAACCGAGTTATTGGCTTAATTCGTGGCAAATTGACTAATCCTAATGTCACTATTCAATATGGTGGTTCTGTGAAACCTAGTAATGTTGCTCAAATCATGGCCAAACCAGAAATTGATGGGGCTCTAGTTGGGGGAGCAAGTTTAACACCAGATAGTTTTGCTCGTCTTGTTAACTATCAATAACCTTGATATTGTTGATTGTTCATTGTTGTTTAATCAGGAATAAGTCATAAGTAGGAACTTAAGCAGCAAAAAAAATAGAAATTTACCAATCTCCTCAGATTTTTCACCATAGTTGGTTGCAATGAGATGGAGATTTAAACCCTACCATCGTATATAGATGTGTTTGAGGTATTTAATCCAGTTTTTATGCAATTTATGGTAATACTTTAAAACTTTTTTCTTTTCTGGTAATCAAATCATCAAAAATGAGCAATCAGCAATTGCGACTCATACAAATACGGTTATAACCCATGTACTTTTTCCAAATCCTTTATAACCCTCTTGCCTCTTGCCTCTTGCCTCTTGCATGGATGCATTACTCTCGTAAGAAAGCTCCTATTTTAAACGGATTTAGTATGACTCTGCCAAATGAAAGGCTTGGCGTTAGTAAACGGAATAAATTAGGGTAAAGGAATCTCTAAATTGATGAGATTGCGTCAGAATAACAAGAGTATAAAATCCTCACTCGACAGCTTGATTTGTCCTGGCAATGAAAGTTCAATCTGTCTCAATATTTTAGATAAATAATACTAAATCCAGCGCCCGCTAGGAGCTTTATTACTAGGGGGAAAGCAGAGGGCAGAAGGGTGAGAAGGGAATTTGACAAAATTCCCTTTTTATAACAGGATCAATTGTCAATTGTCACTGATCAATTCTTTATTAGCTTTTCTAAACCGGATTTGGTATAATATTACTTTCTATAAATTATCAAAAATCATCAAAATGCAAAGTGACTATCAAAGTTGGGTTTGGGGGAAACGTACCTACATAATGGGTATTTTGAATGTCACACCTGATAGTTTTAGTGATGGTGGTGATTTTAATACACCACA
>JAJEAQ010000129.1 GCA_022822685.1 Trichodesmium sp. jk18x7bins.61 | reverse complement strand
CTCGCCTTTTAGCTTCACCCACATTCTTAACTCAGTTATCCGCCATGTGTGGGAACACATGGGCTGGACTCTAGCCATACACCTCTAACAAGCTCTAGAGCTTGTTGGGTTCCTGCTAGAAACGAACCGCACAACTCATTTATTTGCTCCGGAGTTCGAAGTGTATTCCAGATGCGGATTTCGCACATTTGAGCCCCTAGGCCTGACTTACCAGGAGAAGCAATCACTACAGGGCCTATTGCTGTAGTTGAATTACCACGCTCCTCCTCTCCAACCCTGACTCCATCTCTATAAATGTTCAATATTCCTTTCTTATTTTCTGGAGCATCATAATTGAATCTACAAGCCCAATGATGCCATCGATCATCTACAGCATTATTAGCCCATGTGTATGATCCTGCGTTAAATAGAAAAGTGTTTGGCCCCTGAGATCCAAAATCAATATGAAGACCATTCTTAATACCAATTAACTCGAAATCCCGTGCATATAGATATTCTCCGGTGATTTGATTTTGTCTAGCCCAAAATTCAATAGTAAAACTCTTACTGGCGAGGTCAATGTTTGCTGGTGCTTCCATATGACAAGGCCCTTCAAAGTCGAGAGACTTCTTCAGTGGATACAAAGTTTGAGCCATCAACAGTTCATTACTTAGCTCCAGAGTAGTGAGTTCCTGATGGAGGTTATCTTCACTCAATACCAAATTATCTAAATCTGGACGGCGATTCCTCAGATTCAACTCTTCATGACTATGGGGAATTCCATTAGCTAAGTCATAAATATGCTTCAGATATACTGCGGGAGATTGGCTCGACTGAATTGAAGTAGGTTTGACATACTCCTGTATCTGCTTGGAATAGATTCGACAGATTTTGTATTAGCTCTGCTTGAGTACTTGGAATCAAATTCTCTGTGATACTTAAGGGAATAGTAGGCAAAAGACTTTCTTCCTCGTTAGGAGAAGAAAAGCGATGCAAAGCTTTCACCGTGGGGTCATTCTTCGCGATAGTATTCCGGACTTGATTTTTTACAATAGCTGCGAAATGTTTGACCTGATGAAAATTTTCCTGTGCATTTTGTATCAAGTTTGATTGCTCAGTTTCAGTTAAAGGTTGTGAAACAGACGTTTCTACATCTTGTGTTTGAGTTTTTTGCAAATGAATGCAATACTCTTCAATAGTCTTCACTCTTTTAAAGAATTGAAGCCAAATGGTTTCAGTAATTGTTGAACAGCTTTTGGGTTGAGAATTGAATAATCCATAATCTTGTTTTTCTCCTGTAACTCAGTTTATGCGTAGATTTTTTCCTGTTCAAAACACACAGCATTACATACCTCAACTGTGTTTTTTGACAATAAAAAACAAAAAAGTTGTGAATGAAAGTACACAGTGGGGAGTACATAATACCTATCCGCACAATTAAGTAACTCCCTATACTTCTTTCTCAACTATTCTTTTATTGGTAATTGGTAGATATTCCTGCACAAAGTTATCCCATAACAAAAATCTTATGGATACAAACTTGATGAATGTAGCTAGAAATCAAAAAGATTTATTTGTAGGGTAGAATTACTTCCTGATGCTAATAAATGACCACCATAATCTGAAATTTTACCTCAGATATTGGTCGTTTTTCTCTACAAACTTCAAATTAATTTAACTACGGTTAGATCTAGTCAAAGCTTTCAATTTTTGTCAACCCTTTGTTCCGATTTTGGTAATTGCTATGAGATTCCTGCGCAAAGCACCCCATCGCAAAAATCAAGCTATGGGTACAAACTTGATGAATGTAGATAGAAATCAAAAAGATTTATTTGTAGGGTAGAATTATTTCCTGATGCTGATCAATGACCACCATAATCTGACTTGCAACTCAGAAGTTGGTCGTTTCTCTCTACAAATTTCAAACCAGTTTAACTACGGTTAGATCTAGTCAAAACTGTCAATTTTTGTCAACCCCTTTTTCCGATTTTTTTTGATAATTAGTCTAGATGTATAAATTTATATGATGTCCGAGTTACCCTCTAAATGAGCAACATACTCGCACTAAAACTCCCACCCCCCAGCCCTCTTAATCATCAGTGTATAACTGGACATGATATTATATCTTGTTGGGTAGTGGGAGCATCTTACTCCCGCGCCTGAGAGAGACGCTTGTATCGTGTTCGGATATTAGTTATAGAAAAGTAACCGAAAATAGTATTACATTATCAGTCATCAGTTAACTGATTACGAGGATAAATCAGAATGGATTTACGTTATCTAATTCCTTTTTTCGATCCCAAAGCCCAAGCATGGGCTATAGAAGCTAGATTATTGCGATGGTTAACATTTCTTTGGTTATTTATAGGTTTAGTAGTATTGTTTTCAGCTTCTTATCCCAGTGGTGCAGTAGAGTATGGAGATGGTTTCTACTTCTTCAAAAGACAGTTAATCTGGGTTTTAGCAGGGATAGTTGGATTCAATATAGTTGTATATACCCGCTTGTCTGCAATGCTGCAAACTGCCAAAATTGGTCTCATTCTAGTACTAACCCTACTATTTATAACTTTAATACCAGGAGTAGGAACTACTATTAATGGTGCAACTCGCTGGATATCTTTAGGACCAGTCATCATCCAGCCTTCGGAACTAATGAAACCTTTTCTGGTGCTACAAGCAGCTCATTTGTATAGTAAATGGAATCGTGTGAGTTGGTTAGTGAGAATTGCTTGGTTATCAATTTTTTGTTTGATATTAATATCTATTTTGCTACAGCCAAACTTGAGTACTACAGCTTTATGTGGTATCATCCTCTGGTTTATGGCTCTTGCTGCAGGACTACCTTACTTTTACCTAGCCGGTATTGCTTTATCTGGAATTCTTTTAGCGACTATTAGTGTCAGCATTAATGATTATCAAAGGAGAAGGATTCTTTCTTTTCTCAATCCTTGGGCAGATGCAATGGGTGATGGCTATCAACTGATTCAAAGTTTACTAGCGATCGCTTCTGGAGATATTTTAGGAACTGGTTTCGGATTATCTCAGCAAAAACTAAATTTTCTCCCAATTCCTTACAGTGACTTTATCTTTTCTGTATATGCTGAAGAATTTGGCTTTGTGGGAGTTGCATTACTATTATTATTATTAGCTGTATATAGTCTCATTGCTCTCAGAGTAGCTTTAAAAGCTCGCCTCATGGAACACCAACTTCTAGCGACTGGAGTAATGATTGCCCTAGTCGGGCAGTCTTTGCTCAATATAGGTGTTGCGACTGGGGTACTACCAACCACAGGCTTACCATTACCACTTTTTAGTTATGGTGGTAGTTCCATGATCGGTAGTTTGTTATTAGCTGGATTATTAGTTCGAGTAGCCAGAGAAGAAAATCAAGCAAAAGTTGTCATGCTAAAAGAACGTCCTTTACAAAGGCGACGCTATGTACAATAATTGTCGGTAGTACTGTACAAGTAGTGATCTTCTCAGAAAAAGTCAAGTAGTTTGTCAAAACTATTCCTTTGAATTTAGAATTAGAGACGTTTTATGTACTCTATCTTGGTGCGCTACCCTGGTGCATCTATCGCCAACGCAGAGTCACACCCCTGTTCCTTGCCCCCACCGTAAATCACTACATCTACAGGACTACCTAATTTTTTTTCTGCTGATATTGAATAGAGATCAGAGCCAATTAAGTCCAGCAATTAGTATTTCTGCCAAATCCAAACAAATCTGATGAAGATGCAAAGTCCTCATTTTTTAATATCAGATACCGATCTTGATCTTTACTGAGCCACCCTTACTGTTGCATTTTTCCTAAAAGTATAGTAACAGTTACTCGTGTTGTAGCAATTGCACTAGCAATATCTTGATGAGTCAAGCGAATATTTAACCTAGTACCATCAACCAGTTGTTGACCAAACTCTTGTTTTAACTCGCCCAGCCCAAAAACAAGCCCCCTCCCAATCAAATCGCCTCAGAATCACAGCCCCAGATACACATCAAGTACTTAACAGTCAACATAAAACCCACCCCAAACAACCAAACAACCAACACACAAACACAAACT
>JAJEAQ010000133.1 GCA_022822685.1 Trichodesmium sp. jk18x7bins.61 | reverse complement strand
AGCTAGAGCGTTTAATTCTGATGGGTGACGGCGGAAATTAAAATTCTGGTGAGTACGAGGAAATATTTCTACCTCACCCATCCTACGCCAGAATTTAATCTGGGTTTGACAAAAAATCTCTAAAAAAAACTAGGTATAGATGTTATAATTATAAATGTAGGACTAGGTCAAAACTAAGTATGCAACTGACATACAAGTATAAGCTCAAACCACATCAGCGCCAGTCCACTGTATCACCTCCTCATACCAATTACCAAAAACTTTGCTTGACTTGCATTTTTTATTTCCCATATATTATTTGCTGGAGTGAATACTTGGCATTGACTAACTTTTACTCTTTTCATCGTTATTTTCACAGTTTCCAATCATAGCATTACTTTTTCAAAATAGCATCATACCCCACCGTTGCAACGGTGAGGTTGATGAATAACACGAAACTTTATTGCTAGTTAGTTAACAATTAACTATTTAATAGTCACCCTAGCTCCAGTTTCTTCTAGTTGTTTCTTGATATCTTCAGCCGCTTCTTTTGCGATTCCTTCTTGAAGTGGCTTAGGTACAGATTCTACTAAATCTTTTGCTTCTTTTAGACCTAAACCTGTGATTGTGCGAACCACTTTGAGAACAGCAATTTTCTTGTCTGCTGGAAACTCTTCAAGAATTGCATCAAATTCGGTTTGCTCTTCTACTTCTTCCGCAGCAGCAGCAGCACCTCCCTCAGCTACTGCCATAGGCATCACCATGCCACCAGCCGGAGCCGCAGCACTAACACCAAAAGCTTCTTCTATTTGTTTCACTAATTCTGATGCTTCTAGCAGAGAAAGAGACTTAAGTTGTTCGAGAATTTCGTCAGTTTTGGTAGACATTATTAATCTCCTATCTATTTGTTAGTTTGCCGTTTATTTATTGTCAAAATATTGACCTTTTTATGGGCTTTATTCTAGTAGTTAAATTACTCGAATCATTTGAGCAATAAAACTGATCAAACATTAGCCTCTGTGAAATTGACTTGACTACTCCCTGAACTGAATTCAGGGGCATGCTAAAAGGATGAAGCGGTCTAATCCAGCTTGTGCTGCACTATTCTAAAGAGTAGTGGTGAAATCATTTCCCCCAGCCTTCTCTTACGATTGTTGTTGCTCTGAAATAGCTTTAACAGCTCTGTTTAAAGAAGTTGGAACTTCATTAATACCAGTAGCAAGCTGAGTAGGTACAGCATTGAGACTCACAGCTAGATTGGTGGCTATGCTGTTGATAGCACCAGCAATTTGAGCCAGTAACTCTTCCTTAGATGGTAAATCTGCGATCGCTTTCACCTGCTCTTGACTCAGCAATCGCCCTTCCATGACGCCACCCTTAAATTCTGTTTTTTTGGAGGCTTTTTGGAAGTCTTGGTATGCCTTAATCCCAGCACTGATATCATCTTTTAGGAATAGAAAAGCATTTGAACCAGACAGCAAACTCTCAATAGGCTGCCAGTTACCATCCTCTTTAACAGCTATTCCTATTAGAGTATTTTTGGCTACAGAGCAAACTGTACCTGTTGGTATTAATCGTCTACGCAGATCTGTAATTTCTGCTACAGATAACCCATGATAATCAATCACAAGTGCAAGTTGGCTTTCAGACAAATTTTGCTTGATATCTGCCAACATCTCTTGCTTTTGTTGTTTAGTTTTTCCCATATTTAATCACCTAAAAAAACCAGGATTTTGGAAGCCTCCCAGCTATGCCTATCGAAGTAGAGAGAAAATTCTCGTCAGCAAATATTAACGCCGAGATTCATCAGGGGCTGTGTGCGGAACCACTTCTGCACAGTAGGCGCCCCGTCTCACGATAATGCCGCTTTTACCGTGGGGCTTCTGCCGGGGGAAGCTAAAAGCCGGAGGATGAAAAACGACTCAGCCACTCAGTCGCAGTCCCTTTTTTTTTAGGGGAGGGGTTAACAAACTAAAAGCCCCGGCAGAATATACTATCTGCCAGGGCAAAGAATTATGAATCCAAAGCAATTAATTCAATAATGGTTTTAGACAAAACCCTCTATCTTTAAAATACTTCTTTGAATAATAAATTCTTGAACCTCGGCAGGAAATTAAGCTATTAGCACCTGCTGTCTTCAGCTCTTTGATTGTGATATGTTTCCAACTATAACCGTCAGGTTTATTTGGGGCTTCCAACCTCAAGATTGGATATTCCTGCCATAAGTAGCTCTAGGCACAAAGCCATCAAACCTCAAATTTGACAGAATTTGACACCCCCAAAGGGGAAAACGCCTCTGATTCTGTAGTTAGCCCAAAGAGAGCGGGGTAAATCCACTTGACATCTGAGCGGGGTTGAAACACCCTCGATTCTGTGGTTAGTCTACCGCAAATTCGAGGGGATACCTACTGTGGGTCCCAGTAAATTCCGCACACAGCCCCTCATAAATCCGCATTTGCTTTAAGCCTGTCAACAGACTCTTACACTCGGAGACTAGATTAATACCTAGTTGTGAGCCGACATTTTTTTGTCGCTTTCCGAGTGGCTTTACTCAAGATGTTGGAGTATTGACATCCTCCCGACGTTGCACTAGCGTGACAACGCAGGATTCCCGTCCATTAATCAAACAGACTAAGCTGAAGAAAAACGAGCGAGCGGGTTGGCATTTCAACCGTACTAGCGTCATGTCATAGCGATCAACCTTGTTCTTACTCGCATCCAAAAATTATAGCAGACTTTTACTGTCGATTTTAACCCGCGAGTTGTTAGCAAAAGTTCTTATGACTCGCCAGAGTAAGCCAGTTTAAGCCAGGCACTTGAATCTCCATCTATAATCTTTGATTTAGATGGAGTGTGTTCAATAATAGACTTGTCGCCTTATCACATAGAAAAATACGAAAACCATTACCATGTAAAGCTTATAGCCATTCATGGCTTAAAATGCTTAAAATAACTTCTCAATCTAGGTTTTAGGGATTTTTTCCATCTATTTAGCGACAACTTTAATTATATCAAGCTGCTGCTGTTAATTTTAGCTCTCGTAAGGCATTAACTTCAATTTCAATTGATGGCCCCATTGTTGCTGATACAAATATACTACGCCAATAGGGACCTTTAGCACCAGAAGGGCGATTCCGATCAATACAGTCTTGCAAAGCTTTTAAATTAGTCAGTAAATCCTCTACGGGAAATGAAGCTTTACCAAACATCACATGAACGATGCCTGTACGATCAGCCCTGAACTCTAACTTACCAGCTTTAAATTCATCAATTGCCTGTGCTAAATCAAAAGTGACAGTACCACCTTTTGGAGATGGCATTAAACCTCTTGGCCCTAATAAACGACCTAATTTAGCTACTTGAGGCATCACATCAGGTGTAGCGATCAATCTATCAAAATCCATCATACCCATGCTAATTTCTTCGATCAATTCTTCTGAGCCAGCTAAATCTGCTCCTGCATCCAAAGCTTCATTAACTTTTTCACCTTTGGCAATTACCGCAATTTTAATTGTTTGACCTGTTCCTTTAGGCAAGGCTACTGTGGTTCGTAGTTGTTGATCCGTATATTTAGGATCGATCCCTAAGCGGATATGAGCTTCTGCTGCTTCTGGAAATTTGGCTGTAGCTGTTTCTTTTAAAAGTTGCAGCCCCTCTTCTGGATCATAAGGTCGATCTTCAACTTTTTTCCTTAGTTCCTCTAATCTACGAGATACTCTTTTTGGCATTTAATCCTCCAGGGGTATTAACGAAACTCTGCTTCTCCCCCTGTATAAATCTACTGTTTACTTTAGCTTGTGTGGGTAATTTATCTGAATTACTCAGCGATCGTAATACCCATATTTCTTGCTGTGCCTGCCACAATTTTCATTGCTGCCTCAATGTCATTAGCATTAAGGTCTGGCATTTTTGTTTGGGCTATTTCTTGAAGTTGAGCTTGCGTAATCGAACCTACCTTAGTTCGATTTGCTTCACTTGAACCCTTCTCTACACCTGCTGCTTTTTTAATTAAGACTGCTGCAGGTGGAGTTTTGAGAACAAAGGTAAAACTACGATCTTCATAAACTGATATTTCTACTGGCACTACTGTACCAGCTTGGTCTGCTGTTTTGGCGTTGTATTCCTTACAAAACGCCATAATATTAACACCATGCTGACCTAAAGCAGGGCCAATAGGTGGAGAAGGATTAGCCTTCCCCGCCGTAATAGCCAACTTGATCAGCGCCACGACTTTTTTTGCCATTTAGTTATGCTTTTCTACTTGATTAAACTCTAGTTCTACTGGCGTATCACGTCCAAAAATGGATAGTAATGCCTTCAACTTATTTCTTTCTGGACTGACTTCAATCACATCACCTTCAAAGTCTTTAAACGGTCCCGAAAGTACTGTAATGTGGTCTCCTTCTGCCATTATAACTTTGAGTACTGGCTCTTGAGCCTGAGCCCGCCTAAAGA
>JAJEAQ010000603.1 GCA_022822685.1 Trichodesmium sp. jk18x7bins.61 | reverse complement strand
CTCGCCTTTTAGCTTCACCCACATTCTTAACTCAGTTATCCGCCATGTGTGGGAACACATGGGCTGGACTCTAGCCATACACCTCTAACAAGCTCTAGAGCTTGTTGGGTTCCTGCTAGAAACGAACCGCACAACTCATTTGCATTTTTTCAAAGATTTCCCCAGTATTAGCATCAACTAACTCCACATCATTTTGAGTATGACCCCGAATATTAACATGGCGGTGGGGATAACCATGTCCCCATAGTTGATGAAAGTTATTAATATAGATTTTTCCTTGTTCTAATAATTTATTTGTTATTACCCCTCCCACTGCTCCAAAATGTTCTGTTATTTCACTCAAACTTACCCCACTTTCTACACAACTACATTCTAAATGTTTCCCCAAAATTGTTGGATAATTGGGATTAAAAACAGCACTTTCGACTCCGCCATTTAGCAAGAAATTTGGTTGTTTTCCATAAAAATTATCTAAGGGATTTTGAGCTACTGGCAAAAAGATAACTAAGCCTGGATTTTTACGTCCTACTCTACCAATTCTCTGCCACCATGACATTTTCATGTCGGCGACAGCCGAAAACTACCTGGATAACCACGTACTAAACAACAGTCAAGTTCTGGTAAATCAATTCCTGCTTCTAATGGGGAAGTTGAAAGGATAATTTTTACTATACCTGCTTGCAATTTTTGGATAATATCTTGTCGCCTATCAAACTACAGAGAACCATAAAAAATAGCGACTTGATCTGCTAAATAACCCTCTCTATTTTTATCAGCTATTCGCTTAATTATTCCGATCAGTTTTTTTGACGGCACTACGAGAATTACAAAATACTATCCCAGTCAAATCATGATGTAACCACGACATAATTATTTCACAGGCATCGGGGTTAGCGGTTTCACTAGGTTGAAGACACAAAATTGTTCTGCCTGCAGTATCAGCACCGCTTTTTGAGATGAGATGAAGTCTTTCAGGGTTATGGGCGCGTTGGCGAAGCCTAGCGGTAGCTACATCGCTAAATCCAATAGCCATTTCTCCTGGATTCCCAATTGTGGCGGAACTAAAGATAAATTGTAGTTTTTCTGAACTGCCACCGACTCTCGCCACTGCTATTCTTAACCGTCGCATGAGATTAGCAAAATGAGCGCCAAAAGCACCTATATAAGTATGAGATTCATCAATAACTACATAGGGGAGATTTTGAAAAAATATTCGCCATCCTTCCCCATCTTTACTTCTAATTTTATATAGTTGATAGTGTAATAAATCTGGACTGACACCTAAAATATTAGGTGGATTAGGGATAAACAATTGTTTCCTTTTCTCTGTAGATGTATCTCCTGTAATTAGTCCGATTTTTACAAAATTTATGGGAAAATATGACACCAGTTTTTCTAGTTTTTGCATTTGGTCTAATGCTAATGCTTTGAGAGGAAAAATATATAATGCTGTGGTTTGGGATTGTTGTAAACATGATTCTAAAATTGCTAGGTTATAACAGAGAGTCTTGCCAGAAGCTGTCGGTGTAAAAAGGCTGATATCTAAGCCTTTTCGGAGGGCGCTTAAGGCTTCAATTTGGTGTTCATAGAGTTCAGTAATATTTTGTTGAGCTAGAGCATTTTGTAGAGTTATTGGTAAATCTGTTGGCAGAGGATAGAGCTTACCAGGGATTGAGGGAGTGCTATCTATAGCTATTAATTTATCTATCAATTCCTGAGCGATAGCTCTAAATACAGGTTTGAGAATAGCTTTTATTTCTTCTAAGTTAATCCGTGATTTTTGAGTTAATTTTAATTTATTAGTATTAACATTTGCACTATTTATGTGGTTAATTTCTTTTCGTTCAATTGCTATTTGCCAATCTGAGAAATGTACTGGGGCTGGGTTTTCAATAAAGTCTACAATTAAACGTTTACCTAATACTGCTGTGACTTTACCTATACCATATTTGGGAGAATAAATTTTCGCGCCATTTGTTAACCACTCTGGAGATTTAATTAAGTGATTTACTGCAGCTTGTAGAATTGCCCCATAGTCTGTAGGTTGATCAGCCATTTTCAGTGCAGGTTTTTTGTTATTATAAATAATTAATAAATGTTATATCAATTTTCTGTGCAGTTGCATTTAATTTATCTCCCCGACGCCCCCCTAAAGAAATCCCCCTCCCCTCCTACCCTTGTCAAGGGGTAAGCCAGAAGATGCTGCGCTTTTAATTTGAGAGGGGGGAAGAGTTAGTTATCAGTTATCAGTTACAGTTTCTAGCTATTTGGACTTTGGAGAAAAATAAGAGTATCAAAGGTCTATTATTCGAGTGTCCAAACTCTCAAGAGCGATCGCTCAAATTATTAAAAATAATGTCTTTGGTTGGTTTGCACATTTAAGTGTAGTGGGTACTAGCAAGAAACTTATAGCGTTTCTCAGATGAATTCCTGTAGGGTAATACCAATTTCATAAAATATTACTACAATGCTTTTTCCTGTTAGTAGGAATCTAGAGTAACATAACTACCTTTTTTGAATTTGGTATCAAGGTAAATGATTGAGTAGTGGGAGCATCTTGCTCCCGTTGTGATACCATTTCTTCACTCAATGCCTGTCATACTAAATCTGGCGCGCGATAGGAGTTTTATTACAATGGCAAGGCATGCATGCATGCAAGAGGCAAGAGGGTTAGAGAGGATGCGCGAAAAAGTACATGCGTCATAACCGGATTTGGTATCACATATACAGCCCCACTATCCTGTCATATCAAGTCGAACTAATTAACCAGTCATCAAGTAGGTTGGGTTAAGCACCAGCGTTAGGGAAGCTTATCCGCAGGAGAAACCCAACATTATCTATATTTTTGTTGGGTTTCGCCCTACTCAACCCTACCTACGCAATCTCACTTTTTTTATTATGGGCATTCAAGGTGACATGATATAAATGTGCAACCAAAACCTATGTGATACCAATTTGAAGAATCACTGCTATAGAAAAACCCCCACTGGGATAGACTTCCAGACACTGATTTGTAACATTCTTTTTTCAAATTGGTATGACATATTCAAAGTGAAATGGTATGAGCAAGACGCTCATACGATTAACATCAACACTTATCGTGCAGCCCAAAATACTCTGATGCTAAGGCATCCCAATTGATTTGTTTTTTTCTGTTGTTGTCATTGGTATTTTTCAAAGAAGTAATAAGTAAGAAGGAAGAAGGTAAATTTAAAAATTGATTTCCACTCTAGTTAACATTGAAGACTATCAATTGCTCAGAGGTGTGGAGAATTTAAATCCAATATCTGCTGAAATAGAGAGGGAAGATTTACATATTATTATTTGATTTTTACCCTTCTTCCTGATTTAAGAGAGCGCAGTGAATTAAATAATTTATGCTACGCCTGTTTTGCAACCTGATGTTTTTTGTAACCCTTGTCAGGACATTCCGTGAAACATCCTTAGATTCTTTCTTTTCCAGAATTTTCCATTATTCTATTATAGAATTATAGCATTTTATCGCCTGAAGTAAAAATTTATGGATGTTATAACGATTTCAAAAAAGATGTTTATATTAGAAGGTGTGATGGTGAGCAAATATTGAGTTATCCGAAATAATCATAAATCTGCTGCTATGCTCCCACCTTACATATACAATTTTTTGCATGACCAATGAAAAAACTTCAATTCATTGAAATCAACTATCTAATTCACAATAATCAGGTAAATTTGTATCAATAACTTGACCATTTCTTAAGACTACTCTGTCATGTTGAGGTTGTGACAAAAGTTCACTAAAATTTCTGCCTTTAAACAGAATTAAATCTGCAGGTAATCCAACTTTAATTCTGCCAATATTGGGTAAACCAATTAAATCGGCTGTGGTCTTAGTCACAGCACAAGGCCAATCCTCATAAGGTATATCTAAATGAACAATTCTGACTGACATATTAAACACTTCCAAAACATCATGGTCGCCAAATCAAAAAAACGGGTCGCGACAATTATTACTGGCAACAGCAACCGCAATACCATGTTTTTTAGTTTCGGCTGTCGCCGACATGAACGTGTAATAAGGTGACACCCCGCCATTTAGGAGTATGATTATTTTGCAGATTTTGTAGATAAAGATTACACGTAGGAAGACTAATAATACTAACGCCAGTTTCCTTCACTAACTTGAGAGTTTCTGTTACTTGTTCTGGAGTTTGTACGGCCAAACTACAACAATGACCACAAATAATTTTCCCAGAAAATTTCTGACGAATTGCTGTCTGAGCAACTTTTTTTAAAACTCTGGAATTAGGCTCTCCATTTTCATCAGTATGTAAATCTAAATTTAATTGCCGTTCTTGGGCTAAACTAAATAATCTATCTAATTGATTATCTAAGTCTGAATTCATTAACGGAACTGCTCCTAAGAACCCACCGACATTAGCAAGTTGGTTAGCTAATTTTTCTCCTTCTTTAGTGAGAAAATAATCACTACTAGCTAGGGAAACTGGTTGTAAAATTAATCGCTATGCCCACTTTTTTTTGTAATGTTTGAAATACTTCTAAACTAATAGTTGCCTGCTCGCCAAAACAGTCAAGATGAGTCCGAATCGCCTTAGTACCGTGGGCATAACTGCATTTGAGGCCAAATTCCATCCGGCGGTAAATGTCTTCAGCATTCCAATATTGTCTAGCATCCTTAGCTCCCGCATCTAAAGCGCTGTTAAAACTACCTACCATCTGGGTTATGCGTTGGCGAAGCCTAGCGGCAGCTACATCGCACCCAAGTATATCCTTTATCTAGATGGGTGTGCATATCTACAAAACATGGCCACACTTGCCCACCTTTCAGGTTAACTGTAGGAATATCTCCAGATGTATAGAGAGGCTGATTGACTGAGGAATGGAGAATTTGCCTGATAACTCCCTGATTAATTTCTATATCCACCAATGACAAACCCTCTCTAGTTTGACTAGGCATCTCAAAGTCTGTCTCTACAAAACATATAGGTACATGAGTATTTTTGAGCCAATAGTGAGAAGTATTAGGAATTATAGAAGATTGTTGATTGTTCATATGCCGAAGTGCTGCCTCCGTGGCACAATGTAATCTTGGAAAAATTATTAGTCAAAGGATTAACCTAATGATGGCTGAATCTAGATTAAAAACTGCATTAAAAAGTGGCCAAGCCCTGAAAGTGATTAGTGGTTTGACTAACTTTGATACAAATAAAGTTGCAGCAACTGTTAGAGCAGCAACTCTCGGTGGTGCAACCTACGTTGATATTGCGGCCGATCCTAATTTAGTATATGCAATACGCAATTTAACTTACTTACCCATTTGTGTTTCTGCCATCGAACCCAGTAAATTTGTACCAGCAGTGGAGGCGGGAGCTGATTTGATTGAAATTGGTAACTATGAAGCCTTCTATGAACAAGGTATGCGCTTTGAAGCGGAAGAGGTATTACAGTTGACTCAAAAAACTCATAATCTTTTGCCTAATATTACTCTTTCGGTAACTGTTCCCCATATTTTAGAACTTGATCACCAGGTACAACTAGCTATCGAATTAGTCAAAGCTGGTGCTGATATTATTCAAACTGAAGGTGCTGTCAGCTCCAAACCTCTTCACCCCGGAACATTGGGATTAATTGAAAAAGCTGCTCCAACTATAGCAGCAGCTTACGAAATTTCTCGTGCGGTATCTATACCTGTATTATGTGCTTCTGGCATTTCTAACGTAACTGCTCCATTAGCTATTGCTGCTGGTGCTGCTGGTGTTGGTGTTGGCTCTGCTATTAATCGCCTCAATGATGAAGTAGCAATGGTGGCAGCAGTTCGTAGTTTGGTGGAAGCTTTGGCAAGTGTTACTAATGCACAAATAGATTTCATCTCTGTTTAACTGCTATTAGTAAGGGTGTCTAGGAGATACTAGGTTTAGTTTTACCTAGTGAAGATAAAAAAAATAGGGCTGAGTTAAAACCAGCCCAAAAGTATCTCCTACATAAAGATAGTTGGTTGATTGACATACTCCTAACCCTGCGCTTGAGCGACAACACGGGATTCTTAAACCGAAATATTATCGATGGCGGTTTAGACACTAGATGATGTCCTCCCCCTGTGTATATACAGGTAGTAATGAAACACTTTGTGCTTGTCAAGGGGTACCTGTGTCTTATTTGTAGAAATATTCCCAAACATAACCCTTGCTCTCATTCCGACGCTCCCCTGCCGGGAGATCCCAGGAATTCTCACCAGGCAAGTTAATGTAGGAGACGAATTTGCGCTAAGACAAAAATAGTAGGGATAACACGGCTGTAGTTTGTAGCGATCGCTCTCCACCCTAAATCAACTAAAAACCAAGTCCATAGCACCGATCCCAACAATCCTAAAGCTGTCCCCGCTGCACCATAACGGGCGGCACTGATGGCCATACCTCGGCTAGACATCTGAATTGTCATATAATTCTGAAGTTGGGCTGCTGCTGTTGCTCCACCCCTAACTAATGCTGTTTTGGCTACTTGATATTTAGCAAAATGAATCGCAAACTG
>JAJEAQ010000118.1 GCA_022822685.1 Trichodesmium sp. jk18x7bins.61 | reverse complement strand
AATGTTTGCTCATACATTTGACTAAATCAGGTCAACAGGGAATCAAAGGCTTTACGGTTTAATCCTGTTAATGCTCGTAGTAGCCTTTCTTGTTTTAAGGCTCGTTCAATGTTTAGCATTTCTCTGGCCATTTTCTGCTTGACTCATTCTACCTTATTTGCCAACAAGTCTAATATAGAGGGTTTTACTTGAATTATTACTCAACCTATTTTGGGGAGTGAGTTGGCGAACTCAAATTCTCAAGAAGCTCTCTTTAAAATTTGAATCATTATTCAAATTTGTCTGCCAAAACATATCTATATCTACCTTGTAGCTTGCTTGTTACCCCGTGAGGACTACTACACAATTGGGTTTAGGATAGACAAACTTGATGATGAATCAGCCATAAGCATTTTTAAAAGTTATTGGTGAATCTGCTGTATGTTTACCAATCCAATGCAATCAACAGTTTCAAAAGATTGAAAAACTAAAAATTTATGATCAAAAAGTGGGCAATCTAGTTTTGAGTATTGATGCTAACTACAGAAGATAATGAAGCTTATAGGAATAATGTTTTTTGATACAACTGTAATATGATCAAGGCTAATATTTTAATACGGTTGTTTGCCGTTGTATGAGAATAATTCTCATGAGACATAATTGCGTCAATTATGTCTTTTTTATTTTCGCTTACCCCTTGTCAAAATTTATTTATGAATCTATAAATAAATAGTAGTGGGGTGTGACTATTTTACTGGAATTTTGAAGCTTTTGGAACTATCACAACAAGCATTTAATACTAACACTCTTGTTCTTTTCTAAAGCTAATTAACTAAATAATGTATTACACAATAAAGCAGATTGAATCTAATTATAATATTGCTCTTGATAATGACGTCGCCAAAAAATCCTACAATTTTGATTTAGTCAGCTTCTTAACAATTTCCACAAAATCAAGCTAGACATGCCAGTAGGTAGGGTTAAGCGCCAGGGAAACCCAACGAAAACGTGATCAGGTATTAGAGATTTTGATGAGTTAAGTTAGAAGCGATCGCCAACAAAAAGTGCAGCATCCTCTAATCTTATCCCCTTGACAAGGGCAGGGCTGTTGCCTCCAGAGGAGTTAGGGGAGATAAAACATAGAAAATCTTTAGCCAAAAATATTCCCTTCTACCCTCTGCCCTGTTCAAAAGTATTTTACAAAACACAATATTGCTCTCATACTCCCACTTTCTCCCAATTTTTTTGTTATGATCAATCAAGACTTACGCATTTTTTGGCTTGTAAACGCTATATGTAGTATAGCGGTGCGCGCTCAGGTATTTACAACTGCTAGCCCAGAGTTCAGCCTAGAAAAACTGTACAAGGAATAATGTGTAAATACGCCAGAGCGAACCGCTATATTGCGCGGTATTCTTAACTTACTATATATAGTGCTTTTGCGTAAAATCTGTTAAGATTAAATTGATAATCATTACAAAAAAAAGCTATAAGCTAATGTTCCAAACAATTTCACGCCATTGGATTACTCGTTCATTATCAGGGTTGGCAGCACTTGTCACTACTATTTCTCTAGGAAATCTTGGCAGTGTAGCCCAGAATCAAAACGAAACCAAAATTGTAGCTACTTTCTTGCCAATCTATATATTTACCAAAGGAATCACAGGTGAAAGTACGGAGGTAGAAATCTTAATTCCTCCGGGAACAGACCCCCACGAATATCAAGCAACACCCGATAATGCACGCACAATTGCAGAAGCAGATGTCTTAGTCACAAATGGGTTAGGGATAGAAGAATTTTTAGATAAATTAGTCAATTCTGTGGGTAACTCTCAACTACAAGAAATTAATGCCAGTCAAAATATAGATCCCCTAAAAGAAGAAGACGACGACCATCATGAGCATGACCACAACCATGATCACGAAGAGGGAAATCCTCATGTTTGGTTAGATCCTGTTTTAGCGCAACAACAAGTCAAAAATATTCGTGATGGTTTAATCAAAATTGACCCCAAGAATGCAGCCACTTATCAGGCAAATGCAAAGATTTACCTCGAAAAATTACAGGAACTCGATCAAGAATTTAAAACTCGTTTAGCACCTTTCAATGGATGCAAATTTATTGCCTTTCACGACGCTTATCCCTACCTAGCTAAACGCTACAACTTAGAGCAAATGGCAGTAGTAGAATTGCCACAAGATAATATTACCCCTGGAGATATTCAAAGAGTCATAAAAGCAGCTAAAGAATATCATGTCAAAGGTTTACTTGCTGAAATCGGATTTAATGATCGCCGGATGCAACAAATTAGCAAAGAGCTTGGATTACCAGTCAAAACCTTAGACCCGATAATTAACGGACCGTTAGAGACACAATATTATTTTAGAGCTATGAGAAATAACTTAAAAACATTAGAGGAAGTTTGCCAATGAAGTCAGTAGAAATTAACGAAAATTTCCCAGTAGTTAATGTACAAAATCTGACAGTAGTAAGAGGAAAATATCAAGCAGTAGAATCTGTTTCATTTAAAACTTTTTCTGGCAGTAATACAGCAATAATCGGACCAAATGGAGCTGGGAAAAGTACATTAATTCAAACAATCTTAGGCTTAATTCCTTATCAATCAGGATATATAGAAATTCTGAGCAGACAAATAAAAGACCTAGGAAAACATTGGCAAAAAATTGGTTATATTCCCCAGAAATTACCTTTTGACCGCAGTTTTCCCTTAACTGTAGCTGAATTAGTTAGTTTAGGTAGACCAGAAAAAAGTCTGGGGAACTCGCGGGAAAAACATCTCGCTGTAGAAAAAGCCTTGGTACAAGTTAACTTACAAAATCATGCTAAACAGCGAATAGGAAGTTTAAGTGGAGGAGAATTAAAACGGGCTTTACTGGCATATTGTTTAGTGCAACCTCGGCAGTTATTAATATTAGATGAAGTCATGGCAGGTGTAGATCCCCATGGAGAAATACAATTTGCGGAATTACTAGCAAATTTACATCAAGAAAAAGGCTTTTCTATTCTGCAAGTTTCCCATGACTTAGAGATGGTAAGCCGTTATTGCGATCAAGTTATTTGTATGAATGGTCGTTTATTATGTCTCGGTAAACCTGGTGTTGTTCTAGAAGAAGATAATTTGAGTGAAATTTATGGAGATAATTTAGTGAGATATTTTCATCAATGCAGGTTCTCATAATACCGTTTCACGGCAGTTAAAAATAATACTAAATCCGGCGTGCGATAGGAGCTTTATTTAAACCGAGGTCTTTGTTAAGAGGGTAAGGCAAGAGGCAAGAGGCAAGAGGCAAGAGAGAGGCATGGTTATAGAAAATTTGGAAAAAGTACATGCGTCATAACCGGATTTGGTATTGGTATAAGATGGCGCTTTAGCCATCCAATGTTTGTAGTTGCGATGCGGCGCTCTCTTGCGTAATTCAATGATCAGTGCTTAGGATAATCTGTAGTTTTGGCTAGAGCACAAGTCAAAACAAAGAGGGTAGAAAATATCACCCTCTTGGCCTTCTATTCCCCCTAACCCCCCTAAAGAAACCCTCCTCCTATCCCACTTTCAAAGAGGGAAGCTAAAGGATGCTACGCTTTTTTTTTATGGGGGAAGAAATAGAGGATACAGTCCCTTACCTTCTGTGGAGAAGCTATCCTAATGGACTACTGTGCAGTCATGTCGGCGACAGCCAAAACGCTTCATTTTTGCTAAAACATCTATAATTATGCACTAGCTATGCTCTAGCTAAAGCTATAGCGCTACATTGCAACTACGCAGCCAGATGTTTTTATCAGTAATTAAGGGAAATTTATAATTAGTAAAAATGAATTTTTCAGAATGGGTGAATCTCTTTAGTCTACCATTTATGCAACGAGCAATTATTGGTGGAATTTTGTTAGGATTTTTGGGAGGAATGCTAGGAGGGTTTGTGATTTTACGCCAGTTATCTTTATTTGGAAATGCTTTAGGTCATACTGCATTTTTAGCTGTAGTAATGGGTGCTTTATTACAGTTACCTCCAATGATGGCTTTAATTGGATTTTTAGTTTTATTTGGGTTGGGGATAAATTATTTAATTGATCAGACTAATTTAGGTGGAGATACAATTTTAAGTATTGTGATTGCAGGTTCGGTGGCAGTGGGTACGATTGGGTTTAACTTCGTACCTGGATATCGGGGAAATTTATTATCTTTTTTATTCGGTGATATTTTAGCAATTAGTAATCTAGATTTAGTTTTTTTGGTAGTTTTATTATTGGTAACTGTGGGCTGGTTAGGGCTGACTTTACAGCAACAAATATTATTAACTTTGAACTCAGAATTAGCAAAGATACAGGGGATTCCAGTACAAAGATACCAATATATATTTATAATTATTCTGTCATTGGCGATCGCTCTGACCATTAGAGCAGTTGGTATTCTATTATTGAATGCTTTTTTAGTAATTCCCGCAGCCACAGCCAAATTAATTTCTGATCAATTTGTGCCATTTTTAGGAATTTCTGCTGTGATTGGAGCCATGAGTGGTGTCGTCGGAATGGTATTATCTGGTAGTTTAAATTTGCCTTCTGGACCTAGTATTGTTTTGGTACAGTTAGTCTGGTTTTTAGTAGTAGTATTTTCGGTTCGGGGGCGATTTTAATTCTTAGGGATTTCTCAGAAATAAATTTTTCATCTTGCTTGTGGGGATCCTATCCTGCCTGCCTCTTAATAATTAGGGATGTTATTTTTATTTAGTTAGTCATGTTCTGATAATTAGTTATATTATGTCCGGCGAGAATAGTGAGCAATAAAATTTAAGCTTTTATAAGCACGCTATAGTTATAATCGCGCTTGCATCGCAACTACAAACAAAGTTTTTTTATACGCAATTAGGCGGACATGATATTATAACAAACCTTGCTCCCTACAACCACTATTTTATCCTCCTTTCCCCCCTTGATAAGCTGGGTTAGGGGGGATTCCTTTTGAAAGGGAAATAAAACCATCTATTTCCTGATTCACTTATAGTTATTCAAAATAATATGATATTAGTCATGTTTGAGCAAGGTTAACTTCGAGAAGAAATTAAATTTTTAAATTTATTTAAACCCCTAACTATCTGGAGATTGCGATCGCGAATAAGTGACTAATACCGTTCCTCCTAAATGGTGTAGTTAATTCCAAGGAAGAGGGCGAGTTAATTAATTTAGCTGAATCATATGATAAAATAGCATACCAATAATTTTACCATCAAATTAACCAATGAAATTAATCTTAACTATACTGAATAAATTTTAATAATACCGTAATAACTAAAACATATTAGATCATTGCTATAAACTCAACTACTGCAAATTCTAAAACTAGGGGAGAGAATTTAAACCAGGATTTATAGGATTCTTCACTTTAATGAGCTACATAACCTTAGCCTTCAGATTCCTGCCTTCTGGCTTTCAACATAAATATCTGTACTAGAAGCAAAGAAAAACTGCTATAAAAAGATTACCAGCAAATAGCAAAATCAATAGATTGTAAGATTGTCACAGAAGTATAATGGCCTTAAACCAGGCTACCACAACGTTCCTCAAATCACTATTCCCCCATATCAAAGTGAGCAAACATATACCTCTACGGGATCTTTTAATAGTACCGTTCGTGGTTCAGATTTTTGGGGCAGTAGGTTTAACAGGATGGCTATCTCTACGCAATGGCCAGGAAGCAGTTAACGAAGTCACAACCCAATTACGTAACGAACTTAGCATCCGGATTCAGGAAAGACTAAAGGATTACTTAGAAGCCCCCTGTGTTATTGCTCAAATTAATCGGGATGCGATGAATTTAGGTTATTTGAATATTGAGGATACAGCTAGTTTAACTAGACAATTTTGGCGACAAAGATTTTTATTTAATCCAATTAATGTTTCAGCTATTTATTTTGGTGGTATTCAAGGAGAATTTATTGGTTTAGGATTTCAAGATAATAATCAATAAGAAATTGGTAGAGCAGGTAAATCTACAAAAGGAAAATTTCATAGTTTAAGTATTGATAATCAGGGAAACCCAACAGAATTATTAGAAATTGGCAAAGATTATGACCCCAGAATTAGACCTTGGTATAAAAATGCAGTAGAGGCAAATCAAGCAACCTGGAGTGATATTTATGCTGATTTTAAAGAACTCAGACTTAAAGTAACTTTAGTTGAACCTATTTATCAAGAAAATAATCAGCTCAGAGGAGTAGTTGGAGTGGATTTTGTTCTTTCTCACATCAAAATTTTTCTCCAAAGCTTGAAAATTGGTAAATCAGGACAAACTTTTATTATCGAACGTTCCGGACTTTTAGTGGCTTCTTCTACTAACCAAAAACCATTCTCTTTGAAAGACAATCAAGTCGCAAGAATCAAAACAGAAAGTGTGAATAATCCCTTAATTAGGCAGACAGCAAATTATTTAAGAGTAGAGTTCGGTAACTTGAGCAGAATCAATCAGTCTCAACAATTAGAGTTTAAACTCAATGACAAACGGCAATTTTTACAGGTAGTACCCTTTCCTGATGGCAAAAATTTGAATTGGCTGATTGTTGCAGTAGTGCCCGAAGAGGATTTTACGGAGACAATTAATGTTAACACTCGTATTACAATAAAGCTGTGCTTAATAGCTCTAATCTTAGCCACAATAGTAGGAGTTTTAACCTCTCATTGGATTAGTTATCCTGTTATGCGTTTAAGTGCTGCTAGTAGGGAAATTGCTAGTGGTAGACTCAACCAAAAAGTTGAAGTTAGAACAGTTAATGAACTAGAAGTATTAGTCGAATCTTTCAACTTAATGGCACAGCAATTACAACAATCTTTTATTAATCTGGAAAAAAACTAATTTAGAATTAGAAGAACGAGTAGAGCAAAGAACAGCAGCACTACGGCAGTCAGAATAAAAATTTTCTTTAGCTTTTCAAGCAAGTGCAGATGTAATTACTATTGGTAATCTGGCAGATAGTAAATTAATTGAAGTTAATGATAGTTTTATCGAAATCACAGGTTATAGTCGTGAAGAAGTGATTGGTAAAACAGGATTAGAACTAAATTTATGGGTGAATATTGAAGAGCGAATTTACATTCAGAAAATTTTAGAAACTCAAGGAACAATTCGTAATCAAGAAATTAAATTTAGGCTAAAGTCAGGACAAATCAGAGTAGGTTTAGTCTTAGGAGAGGTGATTTCTCTTGATGGACAATCTTGCTTACTTTTAATAGTTAACGACATTACAGAGCGCAAAGAAGCACTAGAAGCATTACAACAAGCTGAAGCCAAATATCGTAGTATCTTTGAAAATTCATTCCATTGAGAGTATTTTTCAAACCACACCAGATGGTTATTTCTTAAGTGCTAATCCAGCCTTAGCACAAATGTATGGTTATTCTGACTCTTCACAACTGATTGCTAGCATCACGAATATTCAAAAACAACTATATGTTTATCCTAACCGCAGGCAAGAATTTATTGATGCTCTTGACAAAGATGGGGAAGTATCAAATTTTGAATCCCAGATTTATCGTTGTGATGGCAGTATTATCTGGATTTGTGAAGCTCGTGCTGTGCGCAATTTTAATGGAGAAGTACTTTACTATGAAGGTACAGTCGAAGATATTACTCTTCGCAAAGAAGCTGAAGCAGCATTACCCGCTGAACAAGAAAAGTCTGAGCGTTTGTTAATGAATATTTGGTAGAAATGCATAGTAATGGTGAGGAGCAAAACTTGGTATTCAGCTAAATCTTGATTTCGGCAAATATCCTTGAGTTTTGTGAGAATTGGGTTGTGAAAAAATCATCGCCCCCAACCTCTACCATTAATACCATCACCGAATATTTTACCCCAACTGATCGCAGTTCGACTGAAACAGGATACCAGTGCTATTGCAGATTATTTTGAAGAAGCAACAATTTTGTTTTCTGATCTTGTCGGTTTTACTCCCATTGCTGCAACAGTTTCTCCAATAGAGTTAGTTAACTTACTCAATCAAATTTTTTCTAAATTCGGCTATCTGGCTGAATTGTATGGGTTAGAGAAAATTAAGACTATTGGTGACGCTTATATGGTAGCCGGTGGATTGCCAGTATTGAAAGAAAATCATGCAGAGGCGATCGCTAATATGGCATTAGATATGCAGCAGGAAATTCATAAATTTCAAACAGATATGGGCAAGCAATTGAAAATTTGAATTGGTATAAATACCTGCCCTGTAGTAGCAGGTGTAATTGGTACAAAGAAATTTATTTATGATTTGTGGAGAGACTCAGTAAATGTTGCATCTAGAATGGAATCTTCTGGAGAGCCTGGAAAAATTCAAGTTACAACCGCTACTTATGAACTATTAAAAGATAAATATTTATTTGAGACAAGGGGAGCAATTGCGGTTAAGGACAAAGGTAGAATGGTTACTTATTGGTTGCTAGGAAGAAAGTATTAGACATCTCCATAAACTACTTCGAGCAACTATTCCATGGAACATCCCTACAGTAGTCGGTAGTTCTGCATAGTAATTCTCAAATATGAGTATGGAATAAATAGTAGGGCGGGCAAAAATAAATAATATTTGCTATTGAAAAAAATCTTAATTTTTGGCTCACCTTACCCCTAAAAAAAATAATCTAAAATTTGCAAAAGCTAGATTTAATTAGCTGCTATCTGGTTAGTTAACCACTCTAAACCTTCATATAAACCGTCTCCAACTGGTGCACAACTAGCTTGAACATACCATTGTCTTGACATTGAATAATTAAGTCCTAATTCTTGAGTAACTTCTTCTTTTGTCATTTTTCCTGGAATATCTTGTTTATTGGCAAAAACCAATAAAGGTGCATTTTTTAAGTTTTCTTCTACCAACATTTTGTACAATTCTTCTTTTGCTGTTTCAATTTTATCTTTGTCATTTGAATCAACAACAAATATTATACCCTTTACATTTTGATAATAATGTCTCCATAAAATACGAATTTTATCGTTTCCTCCAACATCCCAAGCTATCAAACTTATGTTTTTATATTCAATTGTTTCAAGCTCAAATCCAGGTGTAGGAGTTGTTCCCACAACTTCCTTCCATTTTGAATCTGTATAAAATGGTTGTTTTTCCAGCTGCCTTTAAACCAACTATTAAAATTTTTACATCTGTTCTACCAAGTATTTTCTCAAAAGGTCGAGCCAAAGTTATACCCATTTTTTTCTCCTTTATTTTTAGGCTGTTGATTACAGAACAATAAATCAGGATCAACATGCCTGAAATCTGCTTCATTATCACTATAGCAGGGGCTGATTAAAAGATGGTTAAGAAAAAATATGATTAAAAAATTAAATTTTATAACTCAACAATTAAATCAAGGTATTTTAAAGCTTTAAGACATTATTTGAGGTGGCAATATAATATTAAATCCATTTCTATAACTAATGTATAATTTAGAATCAAGAATCAGCGCTATCGTGCAGGGAAACGCCAATTATAGAAACGGTTTAATAAAAAAAATTTTTCTTTAATTTTTTGAAGACTTCATACATTTCTGGCAGACGTTTATAGATGGCAGATATTTTGAGATATAATCTCTTGTCAACAGCAGGGCTTCCTGAAACTTCTGCACCTGGTTGCACATCACCAAAAATACTGGTTTTTGGTGTAGCAATCACATCGTCTCCTATTTGGGCTTGGTTAGTAATTCCTACTTGTCCTGCTAAAACTACTCTATTTCCAAGTTTAACATCTCCTGCTAATCCAACTTGTCCAATTAGGGCGCAATTTTCGCCAGTTTGGCAATTATGGGCAATAACAACTGAGCTACCTAACTTAGTATTTTTCCCTATACAAGTTTCACCTACACCAGGACGCTCAATGGTACTATTACAGCCTACTTCTACCCCATCTTCTAAAACCACATAGCCTGATGAGTACATTTTATACCAGCCTTGGAGTGTAGCCTCAAAAATAAAAGCATCTGCACCAATAACTGCACTGCTATGAATGACACAGTGTGAGCCAATTTTAGAGCGTTCGTAAATAGTACAGTTAGGATGAAGGATAGTATTTTCACCAATTTCTACATCTGGAGCTATCACTACATTAGGATGAATACAAGTGCGAACGCCTATTTTTACTCCTCTGTGAATTACTACGTTAGCACCAATATAAATATCCTTACCGATGGTAGCTTCTGGAGCGATTACTGCAGTGGGATGAATTATAGGAGAAGGTTGAAATGGTTGGTAAAAAAGTCTCAAACTTTGAGCAAATAATAAACGGGGTTGATAGCCAGATACCCAAGCAATTCCTTTTTTTGTGATCAGATTTTGTAGGGATGGGTTTCGGGGTAAAACTAAAGCTCTAGCTTTAGTTTGATGAATTTTTGAAGCAAATTTGTCTTCTTCAATACAACTCAAAGTATTTTTAGATGCTTCATCTATAGATGCGATACCAACAATTTCCGGATATCAGTATCTAGATGATGATTTTGAATCCAAGCTGGTTCAAGTTGGGTGACAATTTCACTAAATTCCATAATTTACACTCTCACCGTTAAACACTCTCAAATAATTTGGCGTTGGTAAATCAAGAGATGAAACTTGAACAGGCTATCCAACTGTGGTAGTTCTAAATACTTAAGCATATTGGGTAAGGGGTGTTACCCCTATAAGACAATCATCTTTCAAATTACCAACGCCAATAATTTAGCTACCCTTAGTCAGAGTTGTCTTGCAGCCAGTTGAGTAAGTCTTGACTGTTATTAAAATCCCACATTGCTTCTCCTAAAGTTTCTAAGTCTTGGGAAGTCAATGCTTCAATTGAGGCGATCGCCTCAGAAGTTAATTCTCCAAAACGGCGCTCAAGTTGTCGTAATATTAAACTTCTTTCCCCTTCCATTCTTCCTCCCATTCTTCCTTCCATTCTTCCTTCCATTCTTCCTTCCATTCTTCCTTCCATTCTTCCCTCCATTCTTCCCTCCATTCTTCCCTCCATTCTTCCCTCTTCTTTGGCCTCCCTTTTCGCTAGGCTCATTTCACCTCGCCTATCCTCTAAGAACATTTCCTGTTTGTGTATCTTTTCCAATTCTGCAACACTCAAGCTAGCTTGATTTGCTATAGTCAAAGCTTTTTCTATCTGTGGTATCTCCCTCATCTTCTCAGGAATAATTTCTAAACTAGGGGCTTCTTTGATAAAGTATATCCATTTATCTATTACATTCTCCAAATCCTCCAACTGCTTAGTAAATTTTGGCAGTTCTACAAAAACCAGCTTTAACTCATGCTCTTGATAGGGCAATTTTTCTGTTTCCTCTTGAAAATAAAAGCAGCTAATTACTTTTTCCTGTGATGGGAATAGCTGAAAATCAGTGATAGTTAAAGCAATGACAGGATTGAGATAAGAATATCCCTGTCCTGATTTAAGCTGATTTGCATAAGTTTTGCACAAGTTATAAACAACTCGCTTTTCAAAAGCTTCAACATTCCAGACTTGCATCTCAATAATCACAGTAGTTTTGTCTTCTAATCTGGCTTTGACATCGAGATAACTATCTTTTAAATCTACCACATCCCTAGCACTATATGGAGCAATAATTTCTAAATCCTGGATTACCGAATTACCAGAATATATCATGGCATTGAGGAAAGAAATCAAAATATCCTGACTCTGATCTGAGCCAAAAATTTTCTTGAAAGCAAAGTCCGTTTTGGGGCTGATGAATCTCATCTGTTTAAAAGTCTTATCTAGTTGTTAATTAATATATTTTCCTCAATCATATCAATCTTTGAATTGGCTCACTTAAAAATTGCTAGAATCTTAGAAAT
>JAJEAQ010000646.1 GCA_022822685.1 Trichodesmium sp. jk18x7bins.61 | reverse complement strand
AGCTTCACCTACATTCTTAACTCAGTTATCCGCCCCGTTTTGGGTTTCGGGGGCTGGACTCTAGCCATACACTCCTAGTTGCTAGGAGTTCCTGCTAGAAACGAATCGCACGATACTAATGAAGTAGAAATTAGTTGCACTCGTAAAACTGGCCCTGGAACAGCATTTTATATCCTCCAAGAGGATATTCATTATGGAATGCTACTAGAATTAGTGCCTTTTGGCACCCCTATTCAGGTAGGGTTTCGTCGCGATGCTTTTTTGGAATCTGGTGGTTGGGATACTAATTTAACAAGTTGTGATGATATTGATTCTTGGATTAGAATTGCTTAATTTGGTGATGCTATTTTTCTCAATCAATGTTTAGCTTATCGTACTATTTGGCCAGGGGGATCCGATCAAAAAATTCCTTTGAAAAAATGTTGCGATACTAATATTTTAATGAAAGAAAAAATTCATGCCAGAGTGAATGAAAAGTACAGTGATACGATTCCAGATATTGAGAATATAAGGCGATAGATGAATTTACATTGGGGTATGGTAGCTCTCAAACAAAAACAACTATCAACTGCTCTGAATATGTTTTTGCCAGCAGCTTTTTCTCCGCCAGCTTGGCAACTATTTTTAGAGGCTACTGCTTCTCGAAAACAGCCAAAGGAAAATACCAATTTGCGGAAACAGGTTTTGATTGATTAATTTTTGATTTTATAACTACTTCAGCAAAACTAATTGTACATTTCCTCCTTGTTCAACAAGCTTTTTAATTTGGCATGACTGCTTATTGAATTTTCAGTAAAAAGTAAACCATTATTGTCGGTTACTTGAATCAAAATCTTAGTTTGTAGTTTGGTTGTCGCTTCCTAAATAATACTATAGGGTGGCCTCCTAACTACAGGCTTAAATGTTAAAGGGTTTATATCATGTTCGGGGCATTAGTTAGAAAAAATTTTGAGCCATAGAATCTCTGTTTGCTCCACTCTAACCTCCTTGAAGGGGAGAAATAAAGCCATCTATTTCCTGATTTATTTATAGTTATTCAACCTAACATAATATTAATGATCGGAAATACGTTATGTTGCTTAATATCATTTCTACTAGAACACTGTTACCTTAAGCACCCTATATTCATAATGGCGCCCCATCGCAACTACGAACAAAAAATTTTTTTCTACCTAATTATACCAACATACAGCCTATTCCTGGTTTATGAAGTACAGTAGTAGGAGTTTATAAAATAGTTTTTCAAATGCTCAGTATTCACGAAATTATGAACTACTAAAATTAATGTACCACATTTATATGGAAGAGGCTGTAATATGAGTTCTATGTTATTTGCCTGGTAAGTTATATTAATTATTATAAAAAATTCCCCTTTCTCGCAATTGCTGCATAAAATATTCTTCTAGGCTAACCCTTTCGATATTCATAGTTATCAGTTGCGCTTTCATTAATTCCAAGCTAACTAAAAAATCTTTGGGGTTTCCCAGTAAGTGACCTTGCCAAAAATTATTCTCAAATTCTAAATCTGGTATCCATTGTTTGAGTAGTTTCATATTACCACTTTTTCCCTTGACGTAATAGGTTTCATTAATTCCTAAGATTTCATCCAAAGTACCGATAGAAATTAATTCTCCGTTTGCTAGGATGGCAATGCGATCGCAGATTTTTTCCACATCTGATAAAACATGACTATTAAAGAAAATAGTTTTTCCTTGTTTTTTAAGTGAGATAATAATTTCTCGGATTTGATAACGCCCGAGGGGATCTAAACCTGACATGGGTTCATCTAAAAACACTAACTCTGGATCGTTAATCAAAGCTTGTGCCATGCCTACTCTCTGCAACATTCCTTTAGAATATTGACGTAATTGCTTTCTAATCGCTGTGGACTTAGATAATCCTACTAAGTCTAGTAATTCTGGAATTCTTTGTCGTTTGATTGATTGAGGTATTTGAAATAATCCAGCTACAAATTCTAGAAATTCCCATCCAGTTAAGTAGTCATAAAAGTAAGGATTTTCTGGCAAGTAGCCAATTTTTTCTTTAACGGCGCGATCGCCTATTGGTTGCCCTAATAAAATTCCTGTTCCGGATGTAGGACGTACAATTCCTAGTAAAGTTTTGAGTAGGGTTGTTTTCCCTGCACCATTTTGTCCCAAAAGTCCAAAGGTTTCCCCTTGATAAACTGTCAAGGTAAAGTTTTTGAGAGACTCTATTTTTTGATTCATCCAGAAGCCAATGGGGTAGAATTTACATAAATTAGTGGTTTGTACCACTGGAAATTTTTCTAGTGTCTTAGCTTCAGTGGGAATATTAACAGCAGATTCCATAATGATTCGGTTTATAGTAAAATTTATCAGTAGAGTTGTAGCTTGATAACAGACAAAAAGGCGAAAATCCTAACTCTGTAAAGCTTATAGCTATTCTGGCTTGAAATAGTTGAAATGATTGCTCAATCTAGGTTTTAAAGATTGTTTGGCTCTATTTACCGACAACTCTAATATAGTGAGGGACTCAACCCGTTTCTTTTGCCTGTTGCCTTTTGCCTCCATCAAAGGGATATGATTTAAGATCCGAAATTGGTTCTATATGAGCATCTGGCCCGCAACGGGAGCCAAATGCTCCTACTACCCATAGAGTTGTATTTTGACAGACTACTACCTCAATTTTAATTGTGCTAAAAATTCTTGATGTTCTGGTGTTTCTAAACCTATTTGTAATCGCGACTGAACTTCTACTAAATTGCCAGAAATTAATACTGGTACTGATAACCATAAACCAGGAAAAATTTCACTTTTGATCATACCCTGTTCATCCATTAGCAAAGAAATATATTCTCCCTCTTGCCAGTGAAACCAATCAATTTTTTGCTCGTCAACTTGCCAAACTAGATATTCTTGGACTTGATTACGCCGATAAGCTCTCAATTTATCTCCTAAGTCATAGGAAGCACTACTGCTAGCCACTTCTGCAAGAAATTCTGGTGCGCCTTCAATATAACCATCTGCACTAATAGTTGATTGTCCCCCAGTTTCAATGCGTAATAAAGCATCTGGTTGCGGTTCATTATCAGCATCCAGGCGCACTGTAGTATTATCTGCTAGAGTAACTCCCGGTGTGGCTAGCCAGTAATTACCTAACCAAGTCATAATTAGTGCATGAAGTATTCCGTGGGTGATGGCTACAGGAGAACTCATATATACAACTCCTTCTATTAATTCTGCTCTTTTTAGATCAGACATGGCAGTGTAGCGTCGCTCAAATTCTGGGCGAGTTAAGCGATCGCCATTTTCTAGTGGTAGAATTTTGATGTTAGTTTCTCGCATTATTCAATTCCCTTATACAGTACCTTGACATACTCACTCCGTGGCGCTGACGCGACAACGCGGGTTCTGGGCATTTCCACATTCATGTAGCGAAGCTAAACTCACCATCACTGGTGACAGTATAATATATCAATCCTAGCTCAATACAAGCAGAAATTGTTCTCGGTAGGCTGTATTTCTACATCCTCTATAGGCACTATTTCATCTTCTATATTGAAGCAGATATACCACCCATCTGCTTCACATATAACTGTGAGGTGTCTATCCCTTGAAACCTAGGGGTATTGCTCGATTGTAGACAAAAGGAACTCAACCGATTTTTGGGCAGATTTACACAAAAACGACTCAGATCATCTTTTGTGATGTCTGTGTTTCTCAATTGGGGATATGTGAATGATTTGTAGTAATGACGACTTTTGAATTTAGGTAAACCACTTCTGTTTCTATTGACATTAGGCGCGTGTGTGGTGATCTATGGTTGTTTGTCTGAGTTGGATTACATTTTGTCTGACTTGAGTATACATTGTTTGATATGGTGCGACCTGAACTGGTCAATTGAACTGGGACACCTTTCATGTGGCGAGGTGGCTCAAGTCTCATTGGGATTTCTACCCCAAACCCTCATAAAGTCACCCATCAAAGAACAGTACACCACATCTCATTCGGCAACGAAAAAGATCGAAAACAGCCTAATAACCAAAACTAAAAAGAATCAATCAGTAGTCGAAGGAGAAATAGAAAAATAATCAGTAACCAAACTATT
>JAJEAQ010000804.1 GCA_022822685.1 Trichodesmium sp. jk18x7bins.61 | reverse complement strand
CAATCAAGTCCAGACGACCCCTTACTCAAAGAAGACTGGCCCAAACGTCAACTCATTCATGTAGCTTTAGCTAAAACCCTTTTAGCTAAAGCTACATCAGAAAGCTCCGACTGGAGGAGCCTACAGGTACATTCAAAAACCAAGGATTGTTGAGCTGTTTGTAAGGCTTGAGCCCTGTGATGGGAAACTGTCACGTACGGTTCAAAGGGGAGGGGAGAGGAGTAATCCTGATTGAGCCTGTCGCGCGACCTGAAAGCTCCGACTCTTGTCGGCCACCTGACCCGATTAATATCTGAGTTTGACGAATAGTTTGTCGTTTTTCTTCTAAGATTAAATCAACATCATCAGGCTGTAATTCTCCATGAGTAGCAATTGCTTGGGCAAAAACTCTTCTGATTCTTTCAATTGACAATCCTTGAGCTGCACGAACTACTTCATCTACTAAACGTTTCTCTGTAGATTGACCCATTGCTATTAACAAACGTTCTACTTCTTGGGCAATTTCTTGACTATTTGGCAGTGGAAATTCTACGATTGTGATAACTTCGCTTAAATCTTCTGGAACAGATATTTGAGGAGCAAGAATAACTAGATTTTGGGGTTGAGATTTTAACTTTTTTGCCAAGTTTCGTAGTTTCCTGGAAATAGATATATCTTCTAGGAATCTTTGAAAATCTCGCAAGATCAAGATTGCTGGAGTCTGCTCCGGCAATTTTTCCACAAGTTCTAAAGCTTGGAGAGGATTTCTTTTTCCCCAGCCTCTATCATTAGGGTTATTTTGATATCCTTCGACAAAATCCCAGATCTAGACCGCTCGATTACCCTGTTTTTTTGCTAATTCAATAATTGCTTTTTCTACCCTCTCTTCTTCCCTGCTCTGGATATAAATGATTGAGTAGGGGGAGCGGAGTAGTAGTTCAAATTCTTTTTGAAAATTCATCATATTCTTTTGTTAATTGCCAGTTAGATCATATTTGTTTGATTGCTAGCAAAAAAAACATTTTTCTCGAGCAGGTTTGTGATCTACACTAATGTATAATTAATTACAGCGTATTCCATGTAAATGTGGTACATTTATTGTTAGTAGTTCAGCGTCCAAAAATTAAACCTGGTTCAATACTTGATTTATTTAATACTTAAGCACTTCAAAAACTATTTTCAAAGCTGCTACTACTGTACTTCATAAACCACCGAATATGCTGTAATCGTTTAGCCTAATTCCCCTGGTAGCTCCTGGATTATACGCAACTTCTGTCGAGTCAACTAAATCGCCAAGTCTGGCAACTAAGTTCCCCCAATAGTCTACTCTAGAAGTATCTCTTGGGTTCACTCTGTTTGTGAGTATGGTATAGTCAGTATAAGCAACACGAAGCATGGTCAAAAATCTTAGACTTCAGCCAATAAGAACGTTTTTGCTTTGACTTAGAGATTGTTTGTCACGCCTCAGATTAAATTCTTGGGTAGGGTGGGTTAGGGGAAAGATCTCTTCGTACTCACCATAATTTTAGTTTTCCACCTTAACCCACCAGAATTAAGCACTATAGCTATCTTAATATTTGCTTTACAAACAGTCTCTAACTCAATATTGGCCATCCTCACAAACAAACTACGGTCATAAGTAATGGTACTTACACAACTTTTCAGCCCAAATCTAGCCTAAACTCTCTTTGTGAGAGGCAAAGACGTCAAGATTTTGAGTCAACCAATGAAAAAAACGAAAAGAGCTGGCTGTACGAAACGCTTCTAGTGCTTCAGTAAATGTATTCAAAGGTTTGTTAGCCCATTGTCTTTGTAACCCTCCAGTTAATTTATGCCAAACGGAATATAAAGCACAAAATACTAAGATAAAATGGCGTTCAAAACTCCATTTATCTCGCTCCTTGATATTCTTTTAACTCCAACCATCCTTTCGCTTCTCGGTAAAAAACCTCTATCCAATTTCTTTGAGAATAGGTTTTTACTACCCATTCAGAGGTGACTTTCGATGGCTCAACATTGGTAATAAAATAATCAATTTCTGTTGCTTCTTCTATTGAACTAGCATTCATAACGATAGCAAAAGTTCTTTCTCCTTCTAGTTGTTAAACTGATGCTGTTAATGTAGCTACCCAAACTGTTTTTGGTTTATCTAAACTTAAAGTCACTGATTCAAACTTCTCTGATGGTCAACTTTTTGCTAATTCATCTATTCTAATTTCTTTTCCTTCTTTTGAGGAATTTTTAATTAATATTTTTCGGTTTTTTGCTACTGCTCCTAGATATTTTAGCCGACTTTCTTCTAGTTTTTTCAAAAATGTTGTGTTATTATCATGCCCAGCATCAATCAGGACGATTCCTGGGTGATAACCTCTGTCTAGACTACGGTCTATTAACTCTATTCCTAAATCTGGCTTTTTCTGAAATAATTTATCCTTTTTACCTTCTGGAAAAGAACTGGAATGTTGATATAGTTCTATATCTAATGATAAACTTTTTTTCCCATCATAATAGTGTGTTGTTAAAGTAACTATGACCTGATCTGTTTTTCCAATTTCGACCATATATTGTCTTCCTACTCCTGCTGTGAAGTTGCCACTCTTCCTATGACCAGAATCATCTAAAATCAAAGTCAATCCTCTACGGAATTTTGGCAAGAGAACGTTTGTTGATTATCTCCTTGCCGACGTTCATTAATTAGATTGGCATTCCATGGAGAATCAGCGATGAAATGATGTAGTCGATTATAAACTACTCCAATTGAGTTATTGGCTATTTGAGATATGTTTTTCCTTTCACTCTCCCCTAGTAATCCACCCAAATAATGCCTGAATCCTGTTTTTTGTGGTTGTTTTTTCCAACAGTCATCAAACTTTTGGCACCACCTTTCAAAGCAAGGGGGCATTGCCGCAGGAGTTGTTTCTTTCATTTATAGACAGATCCGACGTTAAATGCTTGTTAATAAGGCATTATAGTCTAATTTTTCTAATTTGCTTGTGTAAGTCCCACTATTTTTAGTATCTTCAAATTGTTTCAGACAATAATGGAACGAAAAAATAAGGGTTTCAGAAGCACATTGCCCCTCGTTGCACCAACCTTCTATTTACACCTTGCTTGCTCCCCCCAAGTACCAGTTGAAGCCCGTATTTATCAAGAGCTAATAT
>JAJEAQ010000300.1 GCA_022822685.1 Trichodesmium sp. jk18x7bins.61 | reverse complement strand
TTGTGGGATTCTCTCTCTTATGCTGTATTCCTAGGGGATGTTTCTTTCTGTGGGTTTTGGGTATGTATACCTGTTTTGTGGGTGGTGTTTTTGGCTTACTGTGGGTTGGTTATAAGGATGGTGTGGGTGTGTTGATTTTTTCTTTGTCTATTCCTGCTGTTGGCTTGACGGTGTTGATTTGAGTGATTTGTCTCATACTGAGCAATAGATTTGAACGGCTTTTTGTTTACTGTTTTTCGAGTCTACCTAATTGTTTAAATTGATCATGTTGTTGGCCACGAAAAATCCCTGGTCTGAGATTCTTAACAGTCTTCTTTGCTTGTTCCCTGTTGATTTGTTACCAGTGGGTTAATTGTCCGTGAACGACCTTTGTCTGATTTGATGTCTAGTTTATATCTTTGTTTAGTTTCTTTGTTATGTTCTTTTTCGTATAAGTTCTAAGAGAATTGGGCTTTTTCTGTTTAGGAAATACATGTTTTAGCTAAAGCTACAGGTTCTACATGGGGGGGCAATTGGGAACCAGGCTCCATTCCATTGCAGAATGGTTTTGGCTTTTTCTGTTGTCTTTTTTCCTCTAGAGGATTGGGCTTTGATTATTCTTGGTTTATTGATAGATTTCGACTTCTGTTGAGACTATGTAGGATTTACCTTGTTGTGTTAATTGCAGTTTTTGAAATGGTTGAGCCACCCCCCCGTAGAAAAGGTGGTTACCTATTCTGCGGTCGGAATTTGTTTTCACATATTGATGATATGGAAGCACCAATATCACCTCCTTACCTTTTTGGTTACAGCCTGTCAGGGATAATTTGGCTGTTTCTCAAATTACGTAGTTTAATCGGCAACCCGCGACTGTGTTCACCTTTCCATCTCTTTCCCTCTTGCTCCATTCCACCTAATCCCTAGTGGGTGAGCCTACTTTGAGCCTGTCGCCGACATGTTGAGCCTGTCGCCGACAGGCTCAAACGGGACTTGCATTCCTCTTGTTTCTTCATTACTTACTCCAAGAGTAGTCGGACTCGTAGAGTCTTTTCCGTGGGGGTTTGGGGTGAAAATCCCAAGGAGACTTGAGCCTGTCGCCGACATGAAAGGTGTCCCATTTCAAATGACCTGTTGAGCCACCTCGCCACATGAACAAGTCGCGCTTACCAGTACCAGACCACAGTACTGTATCTCGTCGGATGAGGAAATTGGATATTGAGATTCCAGTAGTGCCAACCAAACAAGCCATTCACTTAGTAGTAGATTCTACAGGGGTTGTATGGTTCAAGTTTTGGCGTTGCTCAAATGTAATGGTCAGTAGCTGAGGGTAAAATCGGAAAATATATTTTTTTTCGTTGATAGTTAATCTAAAAATCATTACCATTCAGCAACGCCCAAGTTTTGTTATACAGCCTATTCCATATAAATGTGGTACATTAATTTTAGTAGTTCAGAATTTCGTGAATACTAAACACTTCAAAAACTATTTTACAGAACCCCTGCAGGTCTCTTTTTCAAGTAAAATCAGCCTCTGAAGTAGCTAGTATATCAAGTAATTTCCGGCCTTGTAATGGCCTTGAAGAACTATTTATTCTATACCCCCCCTTAAGGGCGGGGTTTACCTTAAGGGCGGGGTTTTGATCAAACCAAGAAACTGTGAGGCTGATGATTAGGTAAGGATATCTCAAATGGGTTCTATAAACTCCTACTACTGTACTTCATAAACCAGGAATAGGCTGTAACTAAATAAATCTTATAACTTTTGACTTAATGACTAGCTGCTCTGTGATGACGCTCTCTCAAATAAGAGAGAAACTCGCGCCCCTCACGCAAACGGCGCACCAACATTTGGGGAGCGGCCAACATTTCACCAACAATCGGAATAATCGATTTGGGTCTAAAGTAAAACTGACGATACATCCGCTCTACCCCATCCTCAATCTCACTGGCTGAAAGGTTAGGATACTGCAAAGCTGACATCTGAATACCGGAGTTAGCTACCAGAGAATCCCCAGTAAACCAACCATTTTCTCTAGCCTGATTATATAATTCCGTTCCTGGATAGGGAGAAGCGATCGACACCTGAATCGTGTGGGGGTTCACTTCACAAGCAAAGCGAATTGTATCTTCAATCGTTTCCATGCTTTCATTAGGTAAGCCAAGAATAAAAGCGCCATGAACTTTGATACCCAACTTATGGCAATTTTCCATAAATTTGCGGGCGACTTCTAATTTCATCCCTTTCTTGACTCCATCCAAAACTTGCTGATTACCAGATTCAAAACCTACTAACAGCAAGCGCAATCCATTGTTTTTCAATTGTTTGAGGGTGTCATAATCTAGATTACCACGGGCGTTACAACTCCACATTAGTTTCAACCGCTTCAAATGTTCGCTAATAGCGATCGCCCGCTTTTTATCAATAGTAAAGGTATCATCATCAAAAAAGTATTCTCTGACAGAGCTACCCCAAATCGCTTCTGCTTCTGCCATTTCTCGCCCGACTGCTTCTGGGCTTTTGGCACGATATTGATGCCCACCGATAGTTTGAGGCCACAAACAGAAAGTACATTTAGCCGGGCAACCACGACCTGTATATAATGAAATGTAAGGATTGAGCAAATAACCAATCAGATACTTGTGAATATCCAAATTCTGGGCATAAACAGGAAAAACACTAGGCATAGAATCCCAATCCTGAATCAATTCTCGCTCAGGTGTGTGCTGAATATTGCCCTGAGCATCGTGGTAACTAAGCCCTTTAATCTGTTCAAAAGGTTTTCCTTCCGCCAACTCCTTACAAGTGTAGTCAAACTCATTGCGACAGACAAAATCAAGAATCGGATTATCCTTAAGAGTTTCTGCGGGCAAAACTGCTACATGAGCCCCAACAAATCCTATTTGTGTTTCCTGGTTTTGAGCTTTAATAGCTTCTGCACACTTAACATCATTCGGCAGGGAAGGAGTACTCGTGTGCATAATTACCAATTCGTAATCTTTAGCAATTTTTAGTACATCTTCCACAGTTTGATTATGGGGAGGAGCATCTATCAACTTACTGCCGGGAACTAGAGCAGCCGGTTGCGCTAACCAAGTTGGATACCAATATGAAGTAATTTCGCGTTTTGCCTGGTATCTGGCTCCTGCTCCTCCATCAAAACCATCAAAGGAGGGTGGATTTAAAAATAAGGTTTTTTTCATTATTACTTATAAAAAACTTTGGTTTGTAGTTGGGATGAGGCCTCCTCATTATTGGGTTCCATCCCAACTACGAACTGAACTGTATTATAAGGCTTTTTTCATATATCTATTGCCTCAGCAATAATTTTCATGGGATAGGAGTTAGCTATTAGCTTTTCGGCCTCCTGTTTTACTTTAGCATCTGGTTCAAAAGTTGATTTCGGAGCGCACTCATCAAAAGAAATCAGGGTTTTAATCCGCTGGTAAGCTTGGAATGCGACAGTAGGGAAAAATGAAAATTTACCAGGTAGCACACATAAATAGTTACTTTTAGGATTTGACTCAATCCAATAACTATAACGCCGTTTTTGCTCTTCCTGACTAATAAATTCTGTTTTCACACACTCATAACTAAAGAGATTACGGCTGTAAAGTTGATCTTTACCAAAATACCGTTCTGCTGATTCCAAAATTGGTTCGATATCAACTTCATCTTCATCGCCTTGATTTATGAGGTTGTCGTTAGTATAGCTGGAATCAGCTAGCATTGAATAAACAAATTTTTCAGTTCCAATCTCACAGTTATGTACAAAGTGATTAAAGTGAAATCTTCTCTTAGTTGACATCCGCACAAAGTTCGTATCGATTAAGGCTGGTTGTGCTACTACCATAGCGCTACGACTTCGTTTGAGCTTTGCCCGCATTTGTAAGTCAGACAGAAATGCTTCAAAGCCTTTTCCCACTGCGAATATAAACAACCTCGCTTTCAGGCGCTTGGTAAAACCATGCTGTGTTTGACACAAAAGACTTTTGATTTGAATCTGGCCATAGCGCTCAATTAGTAGTTTATCAATGATGATTCCTGTCTCGAATGTTACTCCTTGAGCTAGGGCACTAGCAACCAAGTCTTTCATTATGGTGCTGGTGTTCATTGAACAATCTAATGTTCTAATAATTTCATAGTTTGACTTTTCTAGACCGTAAGATTGATCGAATCGACGACAAAGGTTATCTATAGTTTCTGTTGAGTAGCGCAAAGAACAGTTTAAACCTTCGTAAGCTTCTATTTGTGCATAAATTGGTGCTCGACAATTTCCATTCTGATTCCAATTATGTTGTTGACCATAAGCCGTTTCTAATCTGCCCAAGACTCGGTTACGCTGAATTTCCAAATATAGCGAATCACTTTTGAGAGCAGATAGAGTAATTTCAGGAGCAGATGCTCCTGGATGGATTAAGTAGACAAGTCTATCGTTAAACCAACCTTTGGATGTGGGGATAACTTGAGGGGTGAAGAAGTTGGGTTTTATTTCTGCCTGAGCAATATTACATTTTTGGGTAAAGTAGGGAGTGTATAGATTGATTAAATCCTCGAGACTGTTAACACAGTTGATAAAAGTCTGGGCATCCTCATTCCCTGAGTAAAGTGCTCCAGTATGAAACCAGCCTTCGAGTTTACCTGAAGCAAATGTGCCTAATTGTGGGGCACTGTCTAATACTTTGATGGAAAGGTGACTATGACGAGCGAGGAATTCAGCAATGGCAATGCCTGCAATGCCACCACCAATGACAATCACATCTACATATTCGATTTGAGAAACTGAGATTTTTGTCATCTAAAACGGCTCAGTACGTTGGTAAACCCTTAGCAATAGCAATAAGGAGGAAAACTGCTCGGCGGTTAAAACTGCCTTCAAGTTAATTATTTATAACACTTCGCGCGGGTGTATTTTCAACTCCCTTCGAGATAGGCAAGAGGGAACAGACAAGAGGCAAAAGTACTGTAAGAAGTTGTATTGTCGCCCACAATGTTGACAAAGGAAGTGAGGTTTACCATAGTGAGTATGTCCATACTTAATGATTTTGCTAGACTGGCACTTAGGACAATTCATGGCCACAAACTCAACTTTATTACTCTATTACTCTTTTTGAACATCTTACTATTACTATGCAGGACTACCAGTTATTTAACTGGATTTGATATAATTTATCCAAAAGCAAAAACAAGCAAACATCATCATGACAACACGCAAAATCATCAAAACTGATCAAGCACCCGCACCTGTTGGCCCTTATAATCAAGCGATCGCTACCACAGGCCAAATGATCTTTGTATCTGGTCAAATAGCGCTCGACACCAAAATTAATGAAATAGTCCATACTGATGACGTAACTAAGCAAACAGAACAAGTCATGGCAAACCTGGAAGCCATTCTAACTGCAGCAGGAGCAACTTGGTCAAACGTTGTCAAAACCACTGTTTTCCTCAAAGATATGAATGATTTCGCCACTGTTAATAGTATCTACGCCAAATACTTCGAGTCTAATAATGCCCCGGCTCGTGCCTGTGTTGAAGTTTCCCGCTTACCCAAAGACGTACTTGTAGAAATTGACTGCATTGCTGTCGTATAGAACCCATTTGGTATCTTTTCCAAGTAAAATCAGCCTCTGAAGTAGCTAGTATATCAAGTAATTTCCGGCCTTGTAATGGCCTTGAAGAACTATTTATTATACCCCGCCGGGGCGGGCGGGGTTTACCTTAAGGGCGGGGTTTTGATCAAACCAAGAAACTGTGAGGCTGATGATTAGGTAAGGAGAACTCAAATTGGTTCTATACAGATTTAGGTTTCAAGGTACTGATGCTGAAGTTATCAGGACTTACACAAAAATACGGCGTTGCACAATAGAAAATGATGTTATGGAATCTGCTGATGAATTGTCCTTATTTTCAGCAAAGGAAATGCCCCAAAATAGCCAGCTCAGGGAAATAATCATTCGCCACTGTGCAACGCCAAAATACTATATGTAGCAACTCAAAACATAGCACAACATTACGTATACAGGACTTACGCATTTTGGAATAGTAAACGCTATATATAGTGTTGTAATCTATTTGAGATAACTATATATAGTGCATTTGCGTAAGTCCTGGTATAGTATTTCAACTAAAAAGTCCGCACCTTGTAAGCCCCTCACTTTCCTCGACGCGGGAGCTCGGCGCTTTTTGCCGGCATGCCTTTAATCTGTTAGAATATAGCTTTTTACTATCAAGGCGCATCTTCATCTCTCACCTTTTCAAAAGTAGGAATGCAGAGGTGCGATTCGTTAGGTCGAAACCGCTCTTAGAGCGGGGGATGACCTGGTTCAACCCAAAAGGGTTGGTTACAACTGTTGAGAGTTTATAGGTTAAAGTCCTATTGTTGAGATGTTTCAATTGAATCCATCATCCCTATTAA
>JAJEAQ010000798.1 GCA_022822685.1 Trichodesmium sp. jk18x7bins.61 | reverse complement strand
CCATGCAAAATTTATATTGCGCCACTAAAGCCCAACTACAAACTACTAGAGTTGGGTTGAGCCTACGGGTAAGCTTCGTTAGAACTTTGTTCTACCCCACCCACTATTATCATACCAAATCCGGTTATGAAAGCGTAGCTCCTCCCGAATGAGGCAAAAGGACATTTTTTAAATTGTCTATAACCATGCATGCCTCTTGCCTCTTGTTTCTTACCTTTCCTTCTCAATAAAGCTCCTATCTAAATCGAATTTAGTATCAGTTGGTAGATTATGATTTCCAATCAACAAAACGGGTATAAAAATAAGCGATCGCATCACCAATGACAGTCCGCATACCTGCACTAGACTGCCACCACCTCTGAGGATCATAACCTTGAGGTTGAATAGCAATTACACCTACCTTAATATCTGGACTAAAAATATTCCGATAAATCATCCAGCTACGGCGGGCATGTGGTCCTAATGTATAGATATTAATAGAATTGACCTGAAGATTAGAAGTTGCTAGCCATTCTTTCACCGCCATGGCAGAAGCAGTAGTGCGATATTTAATAACTTCAGGAATGGATACAGCAACTACTTGGTCTGAATCAAAGCCAAACATAACCAAAGTTGTGGCTGTTAGTTCAGCCAAGTTGTTATATTCAGATAGATAAAAGCCTTTACCTATAGGTGTACCTGTAGTAATTATTTTTTTGATAAATACCCTGATTAAATTCTGCAATAGCTGATTTTATTGCATAATCTGACATCCAACCTTCAACTATTAGTAAATCAGCTTCTAGAGGAGAAGTTACTGCTAAAAATGAATAAATATTCATGCAGCTAATCACAATTAAAAAGATGATTAATCCCAGAATCAATATCCATAACTGGATTGTGAAAATTAATCTTTGCTGCCATTGTAAGAGACAATTTTTTAATTGATTTTGGTGCTGATTTTCTGAAGATCTTCTACTGCTATTGTAAGGACTCCCCATCCGTCTATAGGCTGGGGAGGAATTGTAGATGTTTAATCTTGTACTTTAACAATAATCATGGAAATAATTCTCTCCTGTCAAGTTTGTAGTCCTTTACCACTAATTAGGCAAATATTTTTTCTCTAAAAGTACCTGAATCAGTAAGTTGGAAAATCTACCTAGAAGAGTTATAGCGCTTCGCGCTGGTATAGTTACAGATTAAAATAGGGGAACTGCTCAGTAAAAAGAGATTCAATCCAGATTTGTAAATACGCGAGAGCGAAGCGCTATAAATACAATTGTTGTAGGCATGTGGCCTGACTACTGGCTCCTTCTGATCTTGATTTAATTACTTGCAGAACTTTGTTGATGAAGATATTCAAAAATGCTCTTATCGCCAATATCTGGAGGTATAGGCTGAACTGCTTTTCCCATAGCAAAAACAATAAATAAGGCCGCCAAAATTACTAATAAAAACTCTTTCATTTCAACTGATAAAAAATTAGCCAAATGAGATAGGAGTAAAAAAGGTACTAAAGGCGTGAGAAATTTAGTTTCCAGACGGTTAAAGCAAAAAGCCTCTTTGAAAAAAATACCAGTCAAAGCAGCAAAGGTAAAACCAACGCCCAAAATAGTGACTGGATTGTTGTAGACTATTATGGGAAGGGGCTGACTACTATTAATTACCAAGACTAGAGTAGCAATAGCCCCTATGAGCCAAAATAGCTGGAGTACTCGGTGTAAGATGGCCATATAAATATGGATAGTGGCCAAACTTACGCCTAAACCTAGAGAAAAACAGCCATAGAGGATTGTAACTGCTTTGATAACAGTTGGGTTGCTACCTGGCCACAATACTAGGACGCTGCCTAATGCAAAGCTCAGAGCAGCTATAATTAACCCACTACGGTAGATAATTACACCGAGGCGATCGCTTTTGGTGATAGTAAATGCTCCGAACTGTCCCTGATACACTATTGGTTCTGAAGATTGTAGTAGTTGTGTCATTGTTTACTCCGTAAGATGTATTAACTACATTGTTGTTAACTGTAGATATTCTTTAATCATAAACCTGGATAAGAGGAGAACTTCATGGCAAAATCTAATCAAAGACAAAATAAAAACAAGTCTCAACCTGATACCAGAAATCTGAAACCAATAGAAATTGATGAAACTATTGTATCTGGGAAAACTGGGAAGCTCAATCATGGAGAAAATATAACTATAAATGTACCTCTTGAGGATTTTTTACAGCAGATGGGTGCTTTTCAAGGGATGGAAGCAGAGGAAGAAGCAGAACAAATTCATTTAGAAGTTTTTAAGCAAAAATTAGAAGAAATTCTGGGCACTACTGATTTAGAAGTTAATCAAACTAATTTAAAAAAATATTTAAAATATCTCAGAAAAAATATTCAATTTCCTTGCTCAGTTACAGGTATGGAAGAGTTTGAATGGGAAGAACACTACAGTATGGGATCAGGAAGTAAAAAAGAATATCAAGAGCTAAAGAAGAGCAAGCCATCTTATACAGATACATTTAATCTTCTGAAATTAGATGATAAATTAGATATAGAAAATGGAATTTTAGCAGAAGTAGAACGCACTACAGATAATCAGAAGTTTACATTGCCACTAGCTGAATTAGAAACTGTGGTGGAAGATTCTGATAATGCTGAATTATTAGAAGATTATTCGTTGTGGTTTTTTGGTTATTTGCAAGACTCTGATTAATATCAAGTCCACTTGAATACTGATATTTTTAAGGGAAAGAAGCAGGTACTTTTATACCAATTGATGAAATATTTGCCACAGTCACAATATCAAGTGAGCAAATATTGAATTATTTATATCAATGGTAAATCAGCGAGATATTTGCCTACCCTACTAGCACGTCTAGGCTAAAATGATGGGTAAATAAAACTCAAAAATCTTAATTTCGTAAGCTTATTAGTAATTACTTTACCCATAAAATCAAGCCAGACGTGCTACTACTATGTATATTTGTAGGATTATAGATGTTAAGTAGGTGAGGGCTAAAAAATCAAGCTATGTAAAAAAATGTCAAACTAGCCCACAGCTTAAGATCCCGCCCTTAAGGGCTGGGTTTAAGAAATTTCAGATTCTTTTACAAAACTCAACATACATCGGTTTGATCGTGCCTACCTACTTAACTTCCATTTTTTATTTTCTCCAAATTTCTAATAGATACCAACATCAATCGGAGATTCTTCACTAATTCGCTCTAGACGTGCAGCATACTTTTCTAATTCTTGTACTCTTTCGTCATTAGTCATGCGCACAGGAGCATATACAATCTGTGGTTTCAACACATCAAAGCCAACAAATTCTAACATACCTCTATGAATTGGGCGTAAGATTGCATTGATATCGCCGTTTAAACCATCATTACGATAGGCTGCTGCCGGCCCTCCCGT
>JAJEAQ010000218.1 GCA_022822685.1 Trichodesmium sp. jk18x7bins.61 | reverse complement strand
AGCAACTTTGTCAAACTGGAACTAGAAAATAAATTAAACTGATTAACCCATTCCCTTAAAAGGTATTCTAAATTGAATACCAACAAATGGAAGAGAGAAATATCTTTACAAAATTATTCTTCCATATATATATTTAATTATATAGCCATTAATAAGGAATTAGGGGAATATATGGAAGAAAAATTAGAATTACTAGATAATTTTGTCCACTTAGCTAGGATAGCACTTTCCGATAGAAAACAAGATGTTCAGGTGTTTCTTCACAGAATAGTGAAGCGAAGTACGACAGATCCAAAACTTGCTAAAGAATTGATGAAATTACTCCGAGATAATCCAACTTTCTCTTCTCCACTTCGACGTGGTTTCAAAACTGTTATACCTGCTGATACCGATACACGTTTCCAACTTCTGAGAATTGAAGAAAGACCGCACTTACCAACAAAGCCGGTTTATACTGGAAAAGTTCAATCTGCACTCAACCGTTTGGTAGAAGAGCGAAAAAATACAGAGATTTTGATGAAAGCTGGCTTGGAACCGACCCGAACCATTTTATTCACTGGCCCTCCTGGTGTAGGAAAAACACTTAGTGCTCAGTGGATGGCACGTCAGCTAAATCTCCCTCTCATGATACTTGATTTATCAGCAGTAATGAGTAGCTATCTTGGACGTACAGGAACCAATCTTCGGTACGTTCTAGATTACGCTAAATCTGAAAATTGTATTTTGTTACTAGATGAATTGGATGCAATTGCCAAACGTCGAGACGATGCAGGAGAAATAGGTGAACTGAAACGACTAGTGACAGTACTTCTCCAACAACTTGATGACTGGCCCTCATCTGGACTACTGATTGCTGCAACCAACCACTCTGATCTTCTTGACCCTGCCGTTTGGAGGCGTTTCGAACAGCTGATAGAATTTGATCTCCCTGATGCTGAAAGAGTAAAAGTTTATTTGGACTATTTGTTTGAAGAATTTGCACCTGATATGAAAATATGGACCAAAGTTTTAGCTGTTGCTATGGCAGGTCGCTCATATAGTGATATTGAAAGAGATTTAAACTTGGCTAGACGTGAGGCTGCACTGAAGGGACTAAGTCTTGCCAAATTTCTTACCAACCTGATCGTTCCAAATCAAATGTCAAAGAAGGAGAAGATAAATATCGCAGTACAATTGGTAGGGAAAAAACTCGCTACACAACGAAAAGCCCATGAAATCACTGGTGTATCACGCGAGACTATTCGGACCTATCTCAAAAACTACGATGATACTAACAAAAGGATTTAAAGCATGGCAGCACAAAACTTTTTATTGGGCCGGGGAGAAAGGTTAACTGATGAAATCGTAGTTAAATTGGGGGGTGGACCAAAACAACATCCTTATTCCTTTGGGGAGGCATGCAAGCGTCTTGTTCCAATGGTTTCTAAAGCGGTTCAAAGGATAGATAAACTCCCGGAAGAGGCCTGCCCTCAAAATGAAGCAGTCATTTCAGTCACACTTCATCCAGAATACATTGCCAAGTCATATTACCCAACCAGACTTTTACGCGATGTAGGTGTAAAAGTGATCGGTAGTCGTCCAAGGGTGATTAAACCTGAGAAGCGTTCTAGACATAGAGAGCCTTTAGAAATGTTAACCACAGAGCTCTTTGCTATGGGACCTCGAACATCTATTAGAGCCTGGAGTCAAAGGCTACCAACCTTAAGACTGGATCACCAAAAAGAAGTCCTACTACCCTCAATTGAAGAAATATCAACACCTGCACCCCGGAAAAAGATAATTGGGCAACTCCCTCACAGTGGTCGTATAACATTGGAAACAGTCCTTCACGCCGGTGAGTTGGATTTAGAGATGATACATGCGTTTAGCCACTTCCTTGAAAAACAGGAAATATCCGTAGTATATGGCCGTCGGTTCTATGTAAAGGGTTTATGCTTTCTGGAGCTTGATGCTCCAGTCGACCGAGTAGAAGACATTGCTTTATTCACGGGAGTTCGGATTGTACGACAAATGCCTGGGCTGAGGAATTTGCGTCCAGCAGAACGCTCTACTATTGTACCTACCAAGGATCTCAAATTGCCTGATGGTCAACCTGTATCAAATAATGTTCAGGTTGCAGTTTTTGACGGTGGTGTACCCGACAATCACCCTCTTACCAAATGGGTCAGGCCATATGAATTTCCAGGAATGATGCCAGCAAAAAGTAATGATCAGTCACATGGAGTTGGTGTGTCTTCGGCTGTACTATTCGGGCATATCAACCCTCAACAGCCAATCCCTCGCCCTTATTCATATATTGATCATTATCGCGTTGTAGATGACAAACCGGGTCAAATCAATACCGATCTTTACGAAGTACTAGACCGCATCGAATACGTTCTGGGCAGTAAAGATTACGATTTTATTAATCTCAGTTTAGGACCTCGCCTTCCTATTGAGGATAAGGATGTACATGCTTGGACAGCAGTCTTGGATGAATATCTCTCAAAGAATTCGACCTTGGCCATGGTAGCAGTTGGTAATGATGGAGAAGGCGACACAATCTCGGGTCTAGATCGAATTCAGGTACCTTCTGATTGTGTCAATGCTATGGCAATTGGTGCTTGTGATAAGCCAGATGACAATTGGCAGCGTGCATCATACAGTTCTAAGGGTCCCGGCAGAAGCCCTGGAATTGTCAAACCTGACCTAGTTGATTTTGGAGGTGTATTAACCCGCCCGTTTGTTGTCATTGATTCTGACATGCAACCTACGCTCCGTACAACTCAAGGTACCTCATTCGCAACTCCTAATGTATTAAGACTTGGAATCGGAGTTCGAGCTCATTTTGGTACGAACCTTAATCACTTGGCTATACGCGCCCTACTAATTCATACCTGTGAGAACAATCAACAATCCCATTCTGAGGTAGGATGGGGGCGTGTTGCCCGTAGCCTTTCCGATGTGGTTCAGTGCGAAGATGATTCAGTCCGTATTGTCTACCAGGGAGAAATCACTCCTGCAAAGTATATTCGTGCACTCATCCCTATCCCCAAAATACCCCTTCAGGGTATCGTCTCAATCACTTCAACTATTTGCTATAAATCACCAACCGACCCACATCACCCGGGTAACTATACACGTGCTGGATTGGAAGTGACTTTCCGACCTCACAGTGAAAGGTTTAAGAGTGATTCTCAGTTACATCCAAACCCTGCAAAATTCTTTGGAAAAAAGTTACTTGGTGCAACAGAAATTGAACTACGACAGGACGCTTGGAAATGGGAAAATTGTCTACACGCTACATGCAGAAAACGAGGCCATTCTCTCAAAAACCCTTGCTTTGATATACATTACAATTCACGTCTGGAAGGTCGAAATTTTACTCCAGAAGATAAACTAAACTACGCAATGGTAGTATCCGTCCAAGCAAAGGGTGTCAATGATCTTTATAATCAGGTTGTAAGACAGTACGCTACAGTTATTGAACCGCTAAAACCGATATTGGAAATTCCAATCCGTACCTAAAATGTTAAGTTGAGAGAGTCTTGAAAGAATATTGTTTCAATCACTAATAACTCCCTACGAAAGTATTCATCAATTGTATAAAAACTCGAAATTACTGATCCTAGATTTTTGAGGAACTAATACCAAACCAACTAACGTATAACCGATGTTGGTTCTAAAACATCTGGTGCGATAACCCATTTTCTATGCATAATTGATTTCATGCGATCAGGATCATCTTTCGACAAGCGGCTTGGCCTTCCTCGATTGGGAACCGGTTGTCATCCATCCAAACCCTCGGCGTTGTCGGCAAGGATCCCATCCCGTACGGTTTGAGCCCCCACCCCTTGCGACCGGGCAGCAACGGTACGGGGAAACCACACAAGGCCATGATTAGAGATCTTGTCTTACGCTCGACAGGGTGATCCTTGCCTTTCTTGGCAAAGGACTCTAATTCTTCTATTGTGTGTGGTGGCTTTCTATCGGTAGGGCTCGCATATCATCTATTCCTTCTCGATTGGATTCTCTGGTTGATTTGAAACCAATAGAGGAATCTTGGAAAGCCACGACACTATTCTTTTGTGTTAACATGCGGATGAGTTATTTGTTAGTTGGTTTGGTATTAGTAGGATTCTGCATGAAGTATACCGGGCAAATTGGGTTTTACGAGTTGAGTAAAGAACAGGTGTGCTGTGCCCAGGATATCAAGCAGAGGCTTACTCTACATATGACTTAAGACGTCCCGCTTTTTCAATGAAAAACGAGGTCAATTTACAGCATTATTCAATTGATGAAAACGGAAACCATTCCAGTTAAATTTCACTTAAAAATTCATAACACCTTTGTAGGAGTACTATTCATGTGTCTCTAATCGGTAATCATCCAGCTCCTGAGGGTCATTTGATACGCCATCTGAGTTA
>JAJEAQ010000574.1 GCA_022822685.1 Trichodesmium sp. jk18x7bins.61 | reverse complement strand
GCTTGTTTTTGGGCTGGGGGAGTTAAAGAAATACTATAGCTGGATAGTTTTGGGATAATTTATTTCTTGGAAATTCCTAAACTTATCTTTACAAGCCCCACCGCCAGTTGCGGTGGGGTTCTTGACACTTATTATGGCTCTAGTTGATTGCCTAGCTGATCATCCTTGTGAGGATTTTCCTCATTTTCTTCTTTTTCTTTTTGAGTAGATGTAGATGTCTCTGCAGATGGAGGAGGAGTAATCACTCGATAATCTGCATCATATACAGATTCAGTTTGACCAACTCCTGAACTACTAGGATCACGGTAACCATAAGAATAAACTGAGCCAGACCAAGACTCTGTTTTTGGCTGTTGTTCTACTTCATAATTTTGAGCTGTAGAAGTTTGATTAGAGGATTCTTCAGCCTCTCCTTGATTACTTTCATCTGTACTATTTTCCCAAGAACTATTCACCTGAGGAGGTTTTTTTTCCCAGTCATCATAGTTTTCATCTTTCTCAGTTGGTTCTGAATTTTTATTCAGATTGAAGTTGCTTTGAGAATCAGAGCTTGCTTGTTCCTGTGCTGCTCTATCTCTAGCTGCTACAGTTTCATCTTGATACTGAGATTTTCTAGGGCGAGTTTTGGCAGGTTGTAAATTTTGTTTTAAAAGATAATTAGAAAGTTCAAAGATAGCGTAAATAAATAGGTAAGTAATTACTCCCGCAATAAGAGATCCTACAATCCATACAGATAGAGGTAGAGGTATTGATTGCAACCCTAAAAATTTTAGGGACAAACTAGGAGACCAATTTTGCCAAGCAAACAAGGCTACCCCACCGATTACGACAATTGAAACTACTAGAAATAGTATATTCCGAGATCTATTCATGGTCTATCTACCGTTTAATAGGAACACAATTTGATTGATCTGCACACTTGATGTCTGTAATGACACTCAGAACTTCTCTAGAAATAAGGTCAGTTTTAGACTTAGCTATAACAACCTTATTTTTACAATGTTTTATAGTCAAGCCCAATGTGTTCCCGACTTGCTTTAAATTGATTGATGCCTTAATACCTCTCTCAATTTTTGGCTGTAATTGTCCACCAAAATATTTTCTCATACTGCAAAGTTTAGCGTATTAGGGATAGAGCCTTTTTGTTGTGTTGCTTAATCCCTGGTAGGGCTTCAGTCTATAAGTTGGGATTGGTGTAAACTGGGTCAGGTATATGATATGTGTCCCATGCCTGGCTGGAAAATTCTTTCCAATTGTTCATTGGTCTTTTTCTGGGAATTTGGACAATAGCAACGGTATCAAAGTTCTATCATTAGAGTATTCATGGTCTATAAGTCTTATATAGAAAGCGTTTGAGCCAATTTATCACATTTAGGAATGGTTGGGGTAGGTATAATTTAGTGGTTTGGTAAAAATAGTTTTTGCGTCAAATCTAAGCTTTCATCCCTGAATTGAAAGCTAATTTGGGGACTGGCCTCCTCAATGTGTGATACTAGACTTGTTTAGAATTACTACCAGTGGTGGTATGTTATTGAACTCAAAAGCCAACGTTAAGAAGCCAAAAGAGCCGGGAAAGTCCTCTATAAAAACCGAATTTGGTTTAGGTAGTACTCTTTTACAATGCAACAACGCAGGATTCTTCAATGGTAACATTATTAATTGCGGTTTTGACTCCTGGTGATGTTTGACTCCTGTTATAGATAGCAAAGCTATTTTTTGATCAGGAGCGCTGAGTTAGAATCATGGAATTTTGAGACGTTTATGCATGAGTAAATCTTGATTATACCCTTGCCTAATGTCCCAACTATTTTTATTTTGTTCAAGTGGCAACTACTAAGCCACTATGCCTTAATAAGGCTTGGGTATTAGGTTCCCTCTCTCGGAACATTTTAAACACCTCCATTGGGTGCATGCTGCCACCTAAAGCTAAAACTGTTTCCCTAAAACGCTTACCACAAGTCGCGATCGCTTCTTCATTTGACAAACCCACTTCTTCAAAAGCAGCAAAAGCATCAGCACTTAAGACTTCAGCCCACTTATAACTGTAATAACCAGCAGCATAACTGCTAGAAAAGATATGACTAAACACACATAAAAATGAATCTTCTGGCAATGGCTTTAAAACAGTTGTGTTTTCAGCAATGCGATTACGCACATCTACCAGTGTTTCCTGGCCACCAGGCTGATAACGGTGATGTAGTTCCATATCAACTAAGCCAAAATCTAACTGACGCAACATAGCACTACCACTCCTATAGTTTTTAGCTGCTAAAAGTTTCTGATAATAATCTTCTGGCAGAGTTTCTCCTGTTTGATAGTGCTTCGCCATCCCAAATAAAGTCTTGCGATCGTAACACCAGTTTTCCATGAATTGACTAGGTAACTCCACAGCATCCCATTCTATATTATTAATACCAGCAGCTCCTGCATAGTCAACCTTTGTCAACATGTGTTGTAAACCATGCCCGAACTCATGGAACAGAATTTCCACCTCATTAAAAGTCATCAAACTAGGTTTACTATCTACAGGGGGTGTTTGGTTACACATCAAATAAGCTACTGGCAAACGAACATTAGTTTGACCATTTTCCACAGATTTAGCACGAGTTATACAATCATTCATCCATGCACCACCACGTTTTTCTGCGGGGCGACTGTAGGAATCGAGATAGAAGTAAGCAATGGGTGTATTACTGTCATCACTAATTTGAAAATAACGCACATCTTCATGCCACACTGGTGCCTGTCCATCTGCCGGAGTAATAGTAATGCCAAATATCCGCTTTACCAAAGCAAATAAACCATCAAGAACTTGCAGTAGTGGAAAATAAGGTCGCAACTCTTCAGCAGTGAAGGCAAATTTTTCTTCCTGTAGTCGTTCAGCCCAAAAATAAATATCCCAATGTTTTAAATCATTTGCTTCTGGTGCATTTTTGCTAGCAGCATAAGCGTTGAGTTCTTCTAAATCTTTGACAGCAGCATCATAGCTAACACTGCGTAATTCTTCTAATAGCTTTTCTACCGCTTCTACACTAGGAGCCATTTTACTAGCAAGACTCAGTTCTGCATAACTCTTAAAACCCAGAATTTCTGCTTTTTGTTGACGTAACTCCAAAATTCGTTCAATTAAAGGATAGTTATTTAACTTCCCACTAGAAGCACGACTGATGAAAGCTTTATAAATTTGTTCTCGCAAATCTCGTTGTCTACTGTGCTGCATGAAAGGAATAAAACTAGGACTATCCAAGGTGATGCGCCATGGTCCATTTTCTGGAGTTGCGTTTTCTGCTCCTGCATCCCTGGCAGCTTGAGCTGCTAAACCTAATAAACTGCTGGGCAAACCATCTACTTCTTCTGTAGTTGTCAGTGTCAGGCTAAAAGTTTTGGTAGCATCAAGAACATTGTTAGAAAATTTAGTACAAAGTTCTGCTAATTCTAGTTGAATGGTGTTGAAGCGTTCTCGCTGTTCCTTGTCTAAACCTACTCCTGAAAGTTCTGCATTTCTAATGGCAACTTCAACTATGCGTTTTTGTCCTGAATCTAAATTTTGCCAATTATCACTATTGCGTAATTTTTTAAAGGCTTGATAAATAGATTGACTTTGATTTAGTTGATTAGTAAATTCTACCACTTTTGGCTGGACTGTATTATAGGCTGTTCGTAGTTCAGGACTATTTTTAACTCCCATTAAATGTGCTACTATTCCCCAACTCCAATATAAGCGCTCTACTAACTGTTGTAGAGGTTTTACTAATTCATTCCAAGTTGGTTTAACTGTTGCTTCTAAGCTGGTCAGTTCTTGCTTTAATTCTGTCAGTAGTTCCATCATTGCAGGCACTACATCTTCTGGTTTTATTGATTCAAAAGGGGGTAATCCTGTACCAATTAGTAATGATTTTTTTGTAACTGTAGCATTAGTTTTCATAAATATTTTATCCTGATCTTCTCTTTTTTGGGACGAGATTTTTTTATGCTACTGCAATTTTATAAAAAAGCTAGATTTCTTACTACAAGTTAGCAGATTATTTCCATCTTTTTGTGCCTTTTTTTGTTATCTGTACAATATTATATCAGCTAATCAGGATTATGATTAGCCAAAATTTGCAAATTTTTTCTCAGAGAATATTTATGAAGTTTATATCTAAATAAGTTTGGCCTTTGGTATCTCCAGAAATTACAGTAAATGGTTTTTCTGGTTCTCCTAAATGATTTAATACAAGATTTGAACCAGTAAAATCTTGATGGCGGGTATAATCATTAATTGTAACAATTGTTTTTAATCCTGTTTGTAAAGCTGCCTGTAGATCGTGATGTGAATCTTCAAATACAATACAATTTGTGGCTTCAATATTCATCTGCTTGAGTACATAATAATAAATATCTGGTGCAGGTTTTTTGTAGGAACTACATCTCCTGCTGCAATTATTTCAAACCATGATAAACTTTCCTTATCTAATGTCTGCTCTAATAATGCACTTACATTTGGTAAAGCGCTAGTAGTAGCAATGGCTAACCGTATTTTTTTGGTTCGTGCCTCTGCTAATAATCTTTTCACCCCTACACGTAACGGAATGACACCTACTGCTAATATTTTTTTGGTAATGTTTGGTTTTTGTTGCGTGTAATTTAGAGATTAGTTGTGGGAGTGGAATAGACGATTTAAACTTTGGTTGATACTGACTAATGTAATACTGGATACGTTCTTTGCCATCTGCGATCGCCAACAACTCTCCATACAATGAAAGTTAGAGTCGACGCCCGATATTATTCGGGGCGCCTCG
>JAJEAQ010000661.1 GCA_022822685.1 Trichodesmium sp. jk18x7bins.61 | reverse complement strand
CCACAAGCAGCTTTAATTCAAACAAAAAAAATGATAGAAAATGGTGCTGATCTGATTGATATTGGTGGTCAATCAACTCGGCCAGGGGCTACATTTATTCCTATAGAAGAAGAACTTAATCTGGTTTTACCAATAATAAATTTATTAAGAAATCAGCAAAATATTTGTTCAGAAATTCCCATTTCTGTTGATACAACTAGGGCAATAGTTGCCAAAAAAGCTATTGAAGTTGGCGCTAATTTAATTAACGATATTTCTGGAGGAATTTATGACCCAGAGATGTTGTCTGTCGCAGCTGACCTAAAAGTGCCAATTATTTTAATGCACATTCGGGGAACGCCAAAAACTATGCAAAAATTGACAGATTATCAGGATTTAATTGGGGAAATCTATCAGTTTTTACAGAGTCGAATTGAGACAGCTATTAAAGCAGGAATTGAACAAGACAAAATTATTCTTGATCCTGGTATTGGTTTTGCTAAAAATTATGAACAAAACTTGGAAATTATCCGCAACTTGTCAAAATTTCGGAGTTTAAATTGTCCGATTTTAGTAGGGGTGTCTCGCAAAAGTTTTATTGGTCAAATTTTAAATCAACCTGCTCCGAAACAAAGAGTTTGGGGCACAGCAGCAGCTTGTGTGGCAGCGATCGCTCAGTCTGTAGATATTTTACGAGTTCACGATGTGAAAGAAATGTCGGAAGTTTGTCAAGTTGCTGATGCAATTTTTAGGCCAGAAACAGAAAAAGTACTAGCTACACCAAATTAAGTATAACCAGACCAATTCTCTCTCGAATCAAAACAAAATGTCCCGCTCTAAAGCTCTCTATTCATATATATTAATACGTTTGCTACTAGCACCACTAATGTTATGGACAATCAGCACTGTAGTTTTTTTACTATTACGAGCAACTCCAGGAGATCCAGTAGATGCTATTCTTGGGCAAAAAGCTTCAACTGCGACAAAAGAAGCTATGCGATCGCAACTTGGTCTCGACGGCTCTCTATTAGAACAATATCTTAATTATCTGGGAAAATTATTCAGTTTTGATCTTGGTACATCAATGACTACTCGTGGGGAATCAGTCTGGCAAATTATTCAAAACTATTTTCCGGCCACTGTAGAATTAGCAGTATTCAGTATGGCGATCGCTCTCATAATTGGCATTACGGTAGGCTCCATTGCTGCTTCTCATCCTAATAGTAGCTTAGATGTGGGTGGACGTTTATTTGGAATCATGACTTATGCAGTTCCTCCTTTCTGGGCAGGCATGATTTTACAATTAATTTTTGCAGTGCAGTTAAAATGGTTTCCTTTAGGTACTCGCTTTCCGATTGCTGAAACTCCACCTGCCAAAATTACAGGTTTATACACAATCGACAGTCTTTTAAATAGCAACATAAGTCATTTTTTCACATCTTTATATTATCTAGCTTTGCCTAGTTTCACATTAGGAATTTTGCTCAGTGGTATTTTTGAAAGAATAGTCAGAATCAACCTCAAACAAACATTACAAGCTGACTACGTAGAAGCAGCTAGAGCTAGAGGTATTCCAGAACGCAGAATATTATTTGTTCATGCTTTCAAAAATGCCATGATTCCAGTCATTACAGTTTTAGGATTAACCTTTGCTGCTTTATTAGGAGGAGCAATATTAACAGAGGTAACTTTTTCTTGGCCTGGTTTAGCAAATAGATTATATGAAGCAATTAGTTCACGGGATTATCCCACAGTACAAGGAATAGTTGTATTTTTTGCTGCAATTGTTGTGGTAGCTAGCATCTTTATTGATATCTTAAATGCTTACATTGATCCTAGAATTAGGTACTAAGTAAGGATTCAGGTATGTAGCGATCGCCTAAATATGCGATCATTCGCCTACTGGGGGAAATATTCCTGGCTTGCTCCTCAAAGTCAAGTATGGTAAAGTAAGAGTATGAGTCAATCACAGCCAACACTAACCCAAGAAAATCTCAACCTGTTGTCAAAAGCAGAACTGGTAAAGATGTTATTGGCAAGGGCAGAAAGTAATTCAAGAACTAGAACACCAAATCGAGAAATTAAAATTCAGTCGGGACATAGATAGTAAGATATCCTCCAAACCACCATCAACAGATCTGCTAAAAAAATCAGAATCAGCTCTCAACCAGATAAGTCAGTGCGGACTAAAAGTTGAGTGAAGTTCTAGGGAATCCCCGTCGCGGAGCGCGCGGGGAGGGAGCAATAACAAGATGTATTGGCGATCACCATGAGTAAAGAGAGTTGAGGCTATATTTAGCCTGAAATTTTCTCTAAGTCTCATTAAACGATTCACTTTTATAAATCAATTGAATTATTAATTTCTTCTGCAGATAATGCACGAGTGTATACTCTTACGTCTGACAAATTTCCATGTAAAAAAGTCTCACCAGTAGCAGTTACTTCACCAACAAAAGCAGGATGTAGAATCGTTGAGTAAGCGTGAGCCAATACAAATGGGTAACTTCCAAACCTTAGATTCAATTCAACGCCATCTTTATACAGTTTACCTACTCCTTTAGAATCTACTGTCGCAGCAACATGCATCCATTTTTCCCCTATGTCAAAATCTGACTCAAGCACTGAATATATATCCCTTTCCGTCTCTGGATCATGTATATTCATTGAAAAGGTAAACCAACTGTTAATTCCATCTTCACCTTGTACTACAAAGTTAGAATTCATGTTGAAAAATCGCTGTTCTCCTCCACTACCCATCGACACAACAGTCTGATGATGAGATGTAGAAATGGGCTTCATGATATAGCCAATAACAAATAGTTAAGCCTGTTGGGAAATCCATGTCTATTTCAGGCAATTCAATATAACTATCCTTACCATTAAAATAATAACATTTTCCAAATTTATCATCATTGGCAATCAATACATTATGTGCAGTACTGATATTTATTTGGTGAAAAATCTTCTACCTGATTATTAGATTCTATTCTTGTACATGGATAATGGAGTTGTAATTGGTCATCATTGATTTGCTTGTTCATCATTTTTTCTCTAACGTAACTTTACTCCTGCATTAGAAATTTTTATAATCGTATAGTTATCCTTGTCAAAATCTCTTTTTTAATCTTAGTAAAATAGGGACATCTCAACATTATTGGGAATGTCTCAATCAAGTTTCTGAGAGACTGTTTGTCAAACTGAGATTAAATTCTGGCGTAGGGTAGGCCCTGGGGTCGAGTTCTCCTTGTCACCACTAGAATTTTAGTTGTCCGCCGCCGGCCACCAGAATTAAACACTCTAGCTATCTTAATATTTACTTGACAAACAGTTTCTAAGATGCTCCCACTACTCAACAATTGAATCTTGACAGTTCAAACTATATTGCTCAAGCCCAACTACAAGCCAAGACGATTAAATTAACATGATCAGGACTTACGTATTTTGGGATAGTAAACTCTATATATAGTGTTGTAATCTAGTTTTAAATTACTATATATAGTACTTTGGCGTAAGTCCTGATGATATAATTCATCCCTTGACTTCCTTGGTATAAGCTATCTGAGTATTAATCTTCTGGAAACCCACTGACTCATAAA
>JAJEAQ010000301.1 GCA_022822685.1 Trichodesmium sp. jk18x7bins.61 | reverse complement strand
GGAAGTTATCCAGAACTGATATGACAATGTGATCACCTAGCTTAAGCAGGGGAGCAAGATGCTCCCAACTACCAAAAACTCAAAAAATTGAATATTAAAAAAAGCAACTATGCTATGGGATTTGAGGACAGAAGTTATGTACTCCATTTCAGTTAAAAACGCTGTATAATTTTGATAAATTTATTGTATATCGGAGACATAAATCATGTCTTATTCACACTCAAAGACATGAAAATATTACAATAAACTCTCTCACAAGCAGGTTTAGATTATCAATTAGAATTGGAAGATGGAAAAATATCAGTCATGAGACCCTCCGATATTGTATCCAGCGAAATCGGCGTTTTGTTTAGTCGGTTACTAGGAAACTGGGTTTATCCTCGTCGCTTAGGCCGTGTATTTGACTCAGCCGGAGATTTTATCCTACCCGATACTAACTTAAAAGCACCAGATGTTTCCTTTGTTCGTGATCAACATCTACGGCAAAGGGGACGTTACTTTGGGGAAATAGTACCTGATTTGGTAGTAGAAATCAAATCCCAAAGGGACAGGATCAAATCCCTCAATCATAAACTGGAAAAATATATACAACTAGGGGCACAAGTAGGAATTTTAATTGATCCAGAACTCGAAATAGTAACAGTTTATCGCCCCATTGGCGCACCGATTGAACTCAGGAATGATGACATATTAACTATTCCCGAATTATTTCCTGATTGGCAGATATCAATTTATGAACTTTGGCTACCAATATTTGATGAAGAAGAATAATATCATGGTTGTTGAATTACTTATTAAAAAAAACTTGGTTTTTAGTTGCACTTTATCTCTACAGTTGATTGGAGGGTTAAAGCGTAAATATGAACTTTTATTATATGTGTTAGAGCAGGCATGATATTAGAGCAAATATTGAGTTATAAATATTGATAGTATCAGTATGATATTTACCTACCATAGGACTGAAATTATTTGTAATTAAGGATTGATTTTATATACATTATGCAACTACAGTTGAACGATAGAATTGCACTGGTGACAGCTTATTCAGGTGGAATAGGTTTGGACATTGCTCGTAGTTTAGTTCGTGAGGGAGCTACCGTAATTATTAATGGCAGAACATCTGAGGGTGTCAAACAAGCTTGTGAAGATATTTATGCTCAGGAATCAGAGGCTAAACTTCAGCCCTTAGTGGCAAATAATAGCACCGTAGAAGGGTGTCAAAAAACTATTACAGAATTTCCCGATGTTGATATTATTGTTAATAATCTAGGAATTTATGAAGTGGTTGATTTTTTCAGCACAACAGACGAACAATGGCAGCATATATTTGAAGTAAATATTATGAGTGGTGTTCGTTTGAACCGACACTATCTATCAAAAATGTTAGTTAGCAAAAAATTACCGGATAATAATATTTATTGCTAGTGAGTATGCAATTAATCCCGCTCCATAAATGGCACATTATAGTGCTACAAAAACTATGAAATCTCTATTTTTCGTAGTTTAGCAGAGCTAACTAAAGGCACAAATGTAACAGTAAATTCTATTCTTCCTGGCTCTACAAAAACTGAAGGAGTTAAGGAATTTATTGGGCAAGTTTTTCCTGATGTTGATGATCATAAGGCAGAGAAAAAGTTGATGAGCGAAAATCGCTCGAATTCATTGATTCAACGTTTGATTAATCCAGAATAAATAGGAGATTTTGTGACATTTATATGTAGCGATCGCGCTGCTGCCATTAATGGGGCTTGTCTGCGGATTGATGGTGGTTTAGTTCGTAGCGTTTTTTGATGTCTGAAGTTTTGAGAATGTGAGCGCTTCACTCACTTATGGGAGCAAGATGCCCTCACTACCAAAAAAAATCAAGGTAGTCCTTTGATGATTGTGATCAAATTCTGGTGAGGCGATCGCTTTTTATCTCCCGCAAGAAAGCTTTGCGGCCTGCAAAACGCACACCACTAATTTAAAAAATAGACTTGTCGCTAAATAGATGAACAAAATCGCTCAAACCTAGACGGAGCAGTTATTTCAAGCTTTTGAATGCGGAAATGACTAGAAGTTTTACAAAGTCAGGGTTTTCGCCTTTTTTTTTCTGTTATACAAGTCTAATATAATGGGGACAATGGACACTCTTCTAGCAGTACTTCTGCCTCTTGCTTGTTGAATATTACCTATCCCGAAGGGAGTTGACTACTAACTACTTGCAGTAGATTTTTGTATCTCACCAATAAGAGAACTGCTATATATGTATGAATTTTTGACTCAAGAGCCCCCTTATATCATGTCCGGATTAGTGATAAAAACCTTTTTCCTTCTCACCTTTGTCGGGTAAGGTTGCCTCCTGAGGGAGGAGCTTTCCTTACGGAATGCGGAGCCTTCATGTCGCCGACATGAACACTCTTCCTTTCTGCCCTCTGCCTTCCTTCTAGCAAAGTGTAAGTATTCAACCGGACATGATCTTAAAACTTTGTAGTAATATTTATGGAAAGTGATATAAAAAATTATAGTTTCAGAACAGGTGAGAATTAGGGCTAATCCCACTGTGAAAGCGCCACTATCACTGTGGGATGAATCCCCAATTCAGCTCATAATTTTGTTTTTTTCTCAGCTTAATCAGTAGCTATTATCACATCAGATGCTTTAATTACTGCATAAACTTCCTTGCCTTCAGCTACCCCCAGACTTTCTGCTGAAGACTTTTACTATTATTGTAGAAATAGTCCTCTCGGTCAACTACTGCAATCATTAGGGATAATATTAATTTTTAATTGGTCTGCCACAGTGATTGCAGCTACCGTTGTCTCATTTCCCCTAATGTATAAAACAGCACTGGCAGCTTTTACTCAAATTGATACCAGCCTTCTTGCTTGCGCTAGAACTTTAGGCGCTTCTGAATGGAGAGTATTTTGGCAAATTCTGTTACCCTTAGCAAAGCCTGGAATTATTGCCGGAACATTACTAGCTTTTGCCCGAACGCTTGGTGAGTTTGGTGCTACATTAATGTTAGCAGGTAGTATTCCTGGTCAAACCCAAACTATTCCGATTGCGATTTTCTTTGCTTCCGAAAGTGGAAATATGATAGAAGCTTTAACCAGGGTACTAACAATGCTAGCTATATCCATTGGAGTAATTATGGGTGTTAACTTCTGGTCAGAATCTCAGATGAAGCCACGACAAGCTAGAAAAATAGAAAAGCAAAAAGTAGATGTGCGATTTGCAAACCGCTCCGTAGTTAATTCTGACTCGAATACGCAAAATCTATTCATAGATATCCAGAAACAACTATCTGGGTTTCTCTTGGATGTTTCTTTTAGCGCTAATCAAAAACCATTGGGATTATTAGGAGGCTCTGGAGCGGGCAAAAGCATGATTTTGCGTTGCGTTGCTGGTTTGGAAAATCCCACTAGAGGTCGTATTGTTTTAAATGGGCGAGTGTTATTTGATTCCCAACAAAAAATAAATTTGCCTAGTCGCGATCGCCGGATTGGTTTTCTCTTTCAAAACTATGCTTTATTTCCCCACATGAGCGTAGCTGAAAATATCGCTTTTGTCTTACCCAGAGGTCTATCATCGAGAGAAATTAAACAAGGCGGGTAAGGTTGAGCCTGTCGGCTCCCTGTTTTAGCTAAAGCTACAGGCTCTACATGGGGGGACAAATTTAGAATCCCTATCTGCTCCATTACAGAACAGCAGGGAGCCTCCCTGCTCAAACGCTTTTTCTTCCATCCTTGACTCGACAGAGATTTCTGTCATTGTTGCCGACTCACTACTCAAGATTCCTTGAGACTCTGAATTGCTCACCCTGTTGTATCGTCTGAAGTTTTTGAAATGGTTGAGGCACCCCCCGTAGAAAAGGTGGTTGCCTTTACTGGCTTGGGGATTTGTTTTCACATATTGATGAGACTTGATCACCAATATCACCTCCTTACCTTTTGGTTACAGCCTGTCAGGGATAATTTGGCTGTTCTTTGAGTAACGCAGTTTTAGCTAAAGCTACATGAATAATCGGCAACGCGCGACTATGTTCACCTTTCCATCTCTTTCCCTCTTGCTCCATTCCACCTCATCCCTGGTGGGTGAGCCTACTTTGAGCCACCTCTCAGCAGTGCAGTTACCAGGATATGGTAAACCATATCCTAGGGATCTTTTAGGAGGCCAACAGCAACGAGTAGCCTTAACGAGAGCTTTAGCAAGTCAACCTGATGCTTTAATGTTAGATGAACCTTTTTCTGCATTAGATACGCACCTGCGACATCATATTGAAAAATTGCTGATTGCTACACTAGAAAATTATCAAGGAGTCACTTTATTTGTAACTCACAACCAGGAGGAAGCTTACCGGGTTTGCCAAGATTTGTTAGTGGTGGATGATGGAGTAATTCTGAGTCATGGAAATAAACACGATATTTTTGAGCATCCCGCTAGAGTTAGAGTTGCTCAGTTAACTGGTTGTAAGAACTTTTCTAGAGCCGTAGCTATTGATGCTCATAAAGTAACAGCTATTGAGTGGGGATGCACTCTTAATGTAATTGAACCAATCCCAAAATCTTTATCTCATGTTGGTATTCGCGCTCACCAGATTACCTTTACTGAAGAGCCAAACCAGCCCAACACTTTTCCCTGCTGGTTAGCAGCTACTAGCGAAACTCAGCATCGGATCACTTTGTATTTGAAGCTCAATCAACCTTCTACAAATGCTTTTGATTATCATCTACAAGCAGAAGTATTTAAGGAAAAGTGGGCAATAATTAAAGACCGTCCTTTTCCTTAGCTGGTTTCTCTTCAGCTATTGTGTTTGTTGTTACTAGATTAGCTGCTGACCAAAGGCAGAAGCCTTCAAGCGAAGCAAGTTGACTTTGAGAGAAGCCCCTAGTGTGAAAGCGTTAGTATTGACCTTTGTGTGGGTTTGTGCTCAGAGTGCATTACTCCTTGTAGAATTTCGATACACTACTGATTGTTTGGGCTTCACTTTGTAGATTGAGAGATATTTGTAGCTTTTTAAGATCTGAACCTATAAATCCAAGACTTGTTGTTTTTCGTTTAGCAACTTAATTTTGGTGAATAGCCAGATAGCAGCTCAAACTTATGGAATTCTTACATTGATATTAAGAGCATATTATTTTCCTACTTTTTAGTTTAGTTAAATTAATTACTAACTTATCGGGATTTAAGTGAACATTTATGTCTTATTTTATAAATTATCTTGTATTAATATGAATATTTACTACAGTTATTCTTGATACTGAATTCTCTTGAAAATGTGTTTGGCCAGGAGAAAGGGGAGAGTTAAAGGTTGGATTTTTGCAATACTTCTCTAATTATAGTGTAGGCTGGAACGGGAACTAAAAAGTTTTTAAAAGCATCACTAATAG
>JAJEAQ010000671.1 GCA_022822685.1 Trichodesmium sp. jk18x7bins.61 | reverse complement strand
TGTTAAATTCCGGTCTACCCACTTCATAATCAAAACTAATATAGCTAACATACCAGCAGAATACATATCACCACCCCATCCTTCATGCAACCAATGAAAAGCTTCGTCTTGAGCTGTACCATGAAAAAACGTTAGGAGAGTGTTTCTCAAAATATTACCAAGAACGCTAACTATTACTGCACTACAAAGTAAAACAATAGTCTTAGCACGACTAGCTATAGAATCAGTCCAATGCAGCAGCATTAGTGAAACATAGAGACTGGTAAGTAACATTTTTAAACCAGCACAGTGAGGGGCTACTTCGACAATTCTTCCGCCTACATATAAATATATTTGCTCTACAGTAACGTTGATATTTAATTGAGTTAAAATGAAGCCAGCTACACCAGCAATAAATTTCTGTAGAGGTAAGGCATAGGGTTCAATTAAATAGGGAATATGATTAGGAGTTGCCAGCAATACAAATAACAGTGGCATACCCATTAATTTAAAACCTGGTATTCCTTTAAACCAAAAGCAAATTCCTGCTAATGCTATCGGAAAAGATAAGTTGATTAAATCTGGAATACCACTTATATACCAAACTCCAGCAATTCCTAATAATACGGCTCCCAATGGATGGAAAATACTTTTTAACTTTTGCCATTCATGGCGATTATTCCAAGTAATATAGGCAGCAAAAGGTAAACCTATTAATCCATGACTAAAATATTCATGTTCTATGCTGATACTTTTATTTATCCATCCATCGTACCAATAGATTACTAGAGGAGTATACATCAGAAATATCGAGGCGAGGATAGCTCCTATTAGTAGGTGTTGCTCAATATAAAATGGAATTTTGCGTTGATTTTGCATGATTTTTAGTATTATCAATATAAATTTAAACTGTTAAAGCTTTAGATGTTTACCTATTGTGCATTTTAACTTGAATTTGATGTGGTTGAACACATTTTTCAACGGTACTTCACTTCCAAAAATCAATGTTGAACAGCTTATACTAAAATCCGGTTTAGATAGTACTACTTTTTGATCAAGAGTAGGCCATAATGCATAAGGCATAAGGTTTAGAGGTGATTTGGAAAAATCACATCTGTGAGCAACGGATTTAATATTAATAGAAGCTCAAATTTAAACAGCTTTAAATATATTACAGAACCAAGATTTACCCATAGTAAAAAGTAATTTTGAGCTTCTATTATTCAGAATCCATTTAAACTTAATAACTAAACTTCATTTGTTTTTGCTGATAATTTTATGAGAAAACCATAAATTTTAAAAGCAGGAATAAGGTCAATTTCAAGAACACCAATTTTCCAATTGGTGGGAAACTTAAGCCCAATATCTACGAAGAAGTAAGAAGAGAATATTTAGATTATGTTCTGTTGAATACTTATTATTAAGATGGTAGTTGCATTTGAGCACCATAGATATCTTGGAAGCGCGGTTTTCCAACCACAAAAAAACACTTTTTTATAACTAATTATCCGAACATTATATTACATCTTATCACCCTACTTTTATTATTCTGCTTGATTGTTTCCTTCCTCCAGAATGCTACGTATTCATTTCCCACAGGGTTGCATGTAGCGAGATGCCGAAAACGAGCGTCGGGAGTTAAAATCAATGACACTAACAGTTATTTATTGATAATTTGAGTAATTACCTCAGCAACTTGATTAATTTGGTCTTCACTAATTACAGGATACATTGGTAAGGATAAAATCTGTTGGCTGAGAATCTCACTATTAGGAAAGTCACCTTGTTTGTAGCCTAAGTTTTGATAGGCTGGCTGGAGATGACAGGGTATAGGATAATGGATGCCAACAGAAATACCTGCAGATGTTAATTTCTCTTTTAGAGTATCCTGATTTATTGGGGCTTTATCAGTAACTCGAATCACATATAAATGATAAATATGCCCACTATCACTGAAATTCTGTATTGGTATAATACCCTTCTCTTTCATTGGGCTGAGGAGGGTATCGTATTTCTGGGCTGCTTGGTTGCGATCGCGATTCCAATCCTCTAAATAAGGCAATTTCACATTAAGTATCGCAGCTTGAATTGTATCAAGTCTGCTGTTAGTACCTGCTTCCACATGCTCATACTTTTTAGGTGATCCATAATTACGGAGGGTTCGCATTTTATTTGCCACCTCTGAATTATTAGTAATCACTATTCCTCCATCACCAAAACATCCTAAATTTTTACTGGGATAGAAGCTAAATGCAGCAGCAATTCCTATACTTCCAGCACGATATCCTTCTCTTCTTGCCAAATGAGCTTGAGCTGCATCTTCAAATATAATTAGGTTGTTAGTTTGAGCGAAGTCTTTTAATTCACTAGGGGCAACCATTTGACCATAAAGATGTACTGGCAATATTGCCTTGGTTTTCTTAGTGACAGCTTTTTGAGCTGCTTCCAAATCAATCAAGGCAGTTTCAGGATGGCAATCCACTAGCACCGGAGTAGCACCCACATGAATTACCCCGATTAAGGTGGCAATAAAAGTATTAGCTGGTAAAATTACTTCATCACCGACACCAACACCACAAGCTTGCAGTCCAAGTTCTATAGCATCTGTACCACAACCAACTCCAATAGCATGCTCAACTCCACAAGCTTTGGCAAATGAGGACTCAAATTCTTCTACTGCTTGACCTAGTATAAAATCTCCTTTTTCTAATACTGCCTGAACTGCTTTTTTTAGTTCAGTTTTTAATGGCTGATGCTGGAGTTTCAGATCGACAAAAGGAATATTTTTTAGCATTGTTTTTATATCGTTAGTGCTAATAATTGAAATTAAATAAAAAGTAGATTAGCTCAGTGGGATATCTATTCATCTAAAAAAAATCAGTCCGCAAGGAAACTCGTATGCTATGCCTTACGGCCGGCTCCGCCCAGAGCTACGGGATGAAAAACGACGCGAGGGACTTTAGTCGCCGTTCCCTTAAGGGGTGGGGGATTACTCCCCCAATCAACACCCTCCTTTAACTTTTTGCCTCGCCAATGTTATCCGTCAGTACTATCGTGAAAGCAGGAACTTCACCCACTAGGTGTGTTTAACTCTTCGGTTCTAGAGCATTAATCTAGCAGAGCATCCGATTGGTAGGAACTTAAACCCTTGCCGATAATGTAGACCTCTGAAGTCTTAGGCCCATCAGGTGTTTTGCTCCCCTACTCGGATCACAGCAACATTGGTACTGGCTTGCCCCATAGCTTGGCCTTACGGCCGGCTGCGCCGACCGCTAGGAGTTCCTGACATTCTCATAGATATTTTTAGTATTACTTTATACGTTAATATGATCTGCCTTTAGCTGTCTCACCAGAGCTGCCTCAGACAGAAATTTTCACTTTAGTAGACTGACACCTCTTAAATATTGCTTGAGAAAAAATACCCAAATCTGGCCAGAACAATAATTAAACTTTAGCTACTTGAGTCTAATTAGGAGCAATCCCAGCGTTAAACGTGGTATAATAACCCGTACAGAAGAAGCCTACTCTCTCTGAAATCAGAAATTAAACCATTCGCAGGGATCCTGCCCCACCTAAAATGCTCTTAAAAGGATTCCTTTCCAGGAAGTTAGAATCCTCTTCAAAAGACATCAGAAGCCCACACTAACTCTTTCCCTTGCCTCCTGCAGGTCGGAACTACCCTATCAGTATATGAGTATCATGTATAAGATAGCACAAATAACTACAGGGATGAATCAAGGTAGTTACTTAGTTTTGACAAATCTCAAAAAGATTGCTACACAGTATTGGTTGTCTGGTCAGGTGGCCGACCCCAGTCGGAGCTTTCTTATGTCGGCGACAGGCTCAACGAGAATCACTTCTCTTTCCTCCCCTTTGAACCGTACGTGACAGTTTCCCATCATTCCGCTCCAGCCTCACTTCAAGCCTTTTTAGGCACGAAAGATTCCTTGACTTAGATTCTTAACAATTTCCTGGATTACTCCATTCCATTGTCCTTTGACTCAGTTTGTCTTTTTTCTTTTTTTGACATCTAACTTATATCTCAGTTAAGCTTTCTTTTGTCAGAATATCTATTCGTATGAGTGAGAGAAGAAGTCGGCTTTGACTTTTCGTCTGTCGGCGACAGGCTCTACATGGGGGGACAAATTTAGAATCCCTATCTGTTCCATTGCAGAACAGCATGTCGGCGACAGGCTCCATGAACATTTCGGCGACAGGCTCAAACGCTTTTTCTCCCATCCTTTCGCCGACAGAGATTTCCGTCTTTGTTACCTCCTCACTACTCAAGATTTCCT
>JAJEAQ010000821.1 GCA_022822685.1 Trichodesmium sp. jk18x7bins.61 | reverse complement strand
GAAAACTTCAGACGATACAACAGGGTGAGCAATTCAGAGTCTTTCGACAATAGTCGAAAGTAGGTCAAAGGTAACAATGACGGAAATCTTTGTTGGGTAGAGGATGGAAGAAAAAGCGTTTGAGCAGGGAGCCTCCCTGCTGTTCTGTAATGGAATAGATCGGGATTCTAAATTTGTCCCCCCATGTAGAGCCTGTAGCTTTAGCTAAAACCTTACCCGCCATAATACTGTTCTACTGAAGATAATTTTAGTGCTTTGATACGGAGCAAAATTTTATTGGACAAACTTTTGTAATCTAGCGATCGAATATGCCAACCCGTATAATCTACTATCGATTGAATAAATTTTTGTAGTAGAGTCCCATTCATGATCAGCTATTTCCGTCATTACACGACAAGTCTAATATCATGTCACCTTGAATGCCCATAATAAAAAAATGAGGGTGGTGGTGCTTGGGTTAAGCGCCAGCGTAACCCAACCTACTTGATTATGGCTAATTATCTAGACTATTGACTTTTTCACTTGAATTAAGCTGGATAAATTCGCAGACGTCGGTTCGGCTCATCTCCAAAACTAGCCGACTTCAAACGATAATGTTCAACTAATTCATGCTGCATCTTTCGCACTTTGGGAGACCGTGGTAAAAGTTCAACAGGTTGGCCCTTGGGAATCACAATTTGCTCTACTGCTAACCGCGCTTCTTCCAAAGCCTCCATCTCATCTTCTGAAACTGAACCACCATACAAACTCAAGTCAGCAAATTCAGGAGTATTTGGATCTTCCATATCCAATAACCGCCGCAGAGCCTTAGCAATTTGAGGCCAACCGCTATTTTTAATCATATGAATCGGTACATGACGAGTTTTAGCCATGTGCCGTAACTTAGACTGTTTCCGAGTCTGCGATCGCAAAGCCACAACCACATCCGCACTATCAATATCCTTAGTCAAAACTACAGGCAAACCCAAGGTAGTAATCACCTGCTCCATTTGATGACGTGGAATTGCATAAGGATATATATGTAGAGGCAAATCTTCTCCATTCGGCCCCCGATTATGGGCCTCCCAACTGCTGCCTTGACCATTAGAAAACATCCCATTGCTAGATAAAGACTCATCCAACAACTGCTCAAAAGACTTAGCCTCAGAAAACTCTACTGGTTGATTCATTTGAGCTGCACTAGACAAAGGCATCATATAACCAGAACTCCGAAAACCACCATCCGTAGTCAACATTTCTCCTGACTGTCGAAGTAATCCCCCTGCATTACCATTAACACCCGGACTCAATCCACGCACACCATTATACTCTCGTGTAATCTTCACCTTACCAGAATCATCTATAGTTCTCACCAGGGGATTAGGTTTCTGCCTCCGCAGCAAAGCATCAACAGTATCAGCCACCTGTTCGTGAACCACCCAACGATGCCTTTCCAACATTTCCACAGCAATTTCAAACGTTGGGGGTGCCTTACGCTCCAAAACAGTCTTTTGAGAGCCGCGCCGACGAGCTTCATCATCTCCCAAAGTCACAGCCTGAATACCCCCAATTAAATCAGATAAAGTTGGATTTTTCACCAAATTCTCAATCTGATTACCATGAGCCGTACCCACTAACTGCACGCCACGCTCTGCAATTGTTCTCGCTGCCATAGCTTCCAATTCCGTGCCAATCTCATCAATCACAATCACCTCCGGCATATGGTTCTCCACCGCCTCAATCATCACTTGATGCTGCTTTTCCGGGGTAGCCACCTGCATCCGACGAGCGCGACCAATTGCCTGGTGAGGAATATCTCCATCTCCTGCAATTTCATTAGAGGTATCGATAATTACCACCCGTTTTTCTAGTTCATCAGCCAGCACCCTTGTAATTTCTCGCAGTGCCGTTGTTTTTCCAATACCAGGACGACCGAGCATTAAAATTGACCTTCCAGTTTCAACCAAATCACGAATCATAGTAATTGTGCCAAACACAGCCCGCCCCACTCGGCAAGTCAAACCAATAACATCTCCTGTGCGATTGCGAATAGCACTAATCCGGTGTAGGGTTTGCTCAATACCTGCTCGATTATCACTGCTAAAATCGCCAATTCGCTCCATCGAATAATTCAAGTCTTTCCTAGAAACCGGGATTTCACCCAGATATTCTGCATGGGATGGAAAACGAGCTTCTGGGAGGCGCCCCAAATCCATCACAATTTCGACAAGATGATTTCGCTGTTGATGTTGCTGTAGAGGCCGTCTAATTTCCTCAGGCACAATTTCTAGTAATCTATAAAGGTCGTCTGTAATCTGCATGCTTTGTTAAAAGTGACTTCTATCTACTAGGTGGGAAAAGAGCTTTGGAGAGGCCAAAACCTCAATTAATTACTAATTCATTGTTTTGCCAAAATCCAATTTTTTGATTTGAGAAACTAGGGAGTTAGCTAAACTGACAGCTTCCCAAAGCAGCTCTGGTACAGTTTCCAGCTTTGTTAGCTGGGAATTATTACTAGGTACTTTGGTTTGGCTAGTTGCGTCGTAGGCAGATTCAATTACCTTGAGCTGTGATTTGTGCATATTTTCTAATTTTTCCAAAATTTGTGACAACAAGACACGAGCATAGCTACCATAAGCTATACCAGAAACAAATTTCTTCTCCGGAATGAAAATATTTGATAATTTGGTCAGGTTTTCCTGTTTTTCTTTCTGAGCAGCTAGCAAACCTGTCGCCAAAAGCTTGGCTACAGTAGAATTATTTGTGCCTCCTGCTAACTGCACATATCCTGGTAATTTAGCATTCAGCACCTTTTGACTCAATGCGATCGCTGCCTTTGTCGTACCTTCCCCAATATCTCCACTCATCGGCTTACCATCTGTTTGCCAGATTAAAGCACAGGGAAGAGGAGACATAACTTCATACAGACTTTGTAAATAATCTATTAGCCCTTCCCCATCAGGGCAACTAATTGCTATTAGTTTTAGTTGACTTACCCAAGGTTGTATACTTTTCCAGAGTCGCTGAAAATCAGTTTTTCTTCCCACTTGGGTATGAATTTCTAAGGCATCTACACCAGTTGGCAATACTAATGATGCCACAGATGTCGGTGTGGAGACATAAGAACGAGCCTGTATTAGCTGCTTAGGGCATACAGACAAACATCTGCCACAACCGTAGCAGAGTTCATCTATAACTCCTGAATAGCCCGAAGTTAAATCATCTCTATTTTCAGAAAAAACTATCGCGTCTGCTGGACATACTTTCTCACAAGGTCGCCAGCAATCTGTAGGGCAAACATTGGGGTTAAACTCAGCTTTGCGAAAATGAGGATCTTCTCCATCATTGATACTTACCATGATCCATGGCATCTCTTGGTAGCCAAATCCCTGATATTTTGCCCATGTTTTGAGGCCATTTGCTACCTGCACAGCCTCTTGAGCAGCAGCGATCGCCGCTGGATCTGCTGCCACATCGATACAATCTGCTCCTGCCAAAGTATAAGCTAATGTTAAATTTCTTACTGTTGGCAGGTGCTGAAAACTGGCCCCACAGATCAACTTGAACCAGTGGCCTTCTGTTAGGGAATTTAAGGGATAGTAGCGTTCTCTCACGCTGGTATGGTAGCCTTTAGATCCAACAAATTCGACTTACAAAGTGAAAAAAAATCAGCAGTCTCCAAAGATTGTAGCTTAGAAAACTCTTAAGCGGGTACTAAAGCATTTGGGAGTGGTGTCCACCGAAATACCCGCTCGCCACCCATTTCTACTACTACCTTGACTCGTGGCTCAGATTGAGGTAGAACAGTTAAATATTCAATTTCTTGACTAGATAGGATCTGACCTTCTATAATCCACAAAACTAAACCTTTCGCTTTGGGTGGTAACTGTTCCAATCGATAGCTCAAAATTGGTTGTACATAGTATACATAGCCAACTGCTGCCTCATTACCGACAGTTTTTTTGCCTAAGTGAGGAGGTCGAACTCCATGTACCCCTGTAAGATACATGGCTAAATCACCCAGTCCTCTGGCAGTAATACTATGACTAACATAGCCAGAAGCCCTTAATCGACGTTGATAACGTCCTTCAAACCCTCCTTCCAAAGGAACATAAACGGCCAAAGAGCCAGACTTCTCTAAATCCCGAATCATTCCTCGACCAGTTGTAATCAGTGCCATGCTTAACCTTGTTCCTAATTTATAGTTTAGATTCTAGCTGATTATACTTGGTCTACATTATAGTTCCTAATGCGCGACCTGAAACAGGTCAACAGAACCGAGACACCAAACCTCTTCGGGATTTCTATCCCCTACCCTGTAGCTGCCGCGTCGGCGACAGGCTCAACATAAAGT
>JAJEAQ010000668.1 GCA_022822685.1 Trichodesmium sp. jk18x7bins.61 | reverse complement strand
CTTTTGGTGATGAGGTTGTGTCTTTCTATTTCTGTTGCTGAATGGGTGTGATCTGCTGTTCTTTTGATGGGTTATTCTGGGGGGGTGGGGGTGGAAATCCTGAGGAGACTGGGTGTTGAGGTTCTGTTGAGCTGTTCTGGTGGCGCAACAGCATTTATGATGGATTTTACAAAAGTTGCAAAAATATACTCTATGAAATTTGCGAATCGTGAAAATCTATCAATCAAGCGTTTAGTTCGACTCTCGTGGGAAGTTCTAGCTAACCACCGTGGGGATATTCTGCTGTATCAAGAACGTGATACCAAACCAGATGAACTGATGGATGAGTCAGATCAACTAGCTGATAGGTTAAATCCTGAAGATAATATAACTTTGTTTACTTCAGTCAAAGCTACCCGTATGGGAGGACCTAAAAGGAGGCATCCACCACCAATTATTGCTGTTGGTGCTGGAGTTGTGAATTTAGGGAGTCTGGCTAAAGGAGGGATTGTTTTTGCCGTCAGAGGTACTGTCTGCTGTTACACATCAGGAGGTAGCATAATTATACTTCGCTATAATACCGGAGCTATGGCTATTGACAATACCAATAAGTTAGAAGTTTTACATGAGATGGGTAAGTTTTAGGGGACCCTGAATTTTATGTCAAGGTTATAGAGTCAGAGCCTTTTTTAATGGAAAGATCAAGTTTCACGGAAACAGCAGATCAAACTCAAGACCGCTTTCGTAACTTTGTGGAGCGAATTATTCAAGCTGAGGCGGTAGGAATTTTGAAAAAATATGGGGGTGGAATTCTTTTAATAGATGGAGCGTTGACAGCTAGAGCATTTGATACGCCAGATTCTTATATAAAAAGTCTCTTAGATGAGTGCTATAAACATCTTATAGATGTTGTTGCTATCAGCAAAAAAACAACAATAACATTGGCAGGAACTCCTATTCAAAATTTTTTAACAGAACACTATGGCCTTGATTTTGTTGGATATGTTCCGATTAAGAAAGTTTTGGAACAGGAAAGGAGAGAAGCTCAGAAAGCAGGCGGAAAGAATAGAATTCGATTAACAAAAGCCAGGGAAATGTATGCAGCTCGGTTTGGGTTTAGCCCAACTAGCATGACTTTTAGAGTAGACTTACATAATTGCCGGGGTATAACTACAGATGAAGTAATTAATGATGTCTACAACTATTGCCGGATTTATGGTGGATATCCGAAACCATTGATCGAAGCACATCAAAATAGTTGCTTTTTATTTCAGGACTTCCAAAATCTTTTAACTCAAGCTACAGTCAAATTAAATTCAAAACCACAATCCCAATCATCTATGGATGTTTTATTTCAACCTTTTGCAGCATCAGGAAAATAATAATAAAAGCTAATAAAAAATTATGACAACAGAAAGAAACTCAAACAGCAAAAAACATCGAAACAGTAGTGAAAATCAAAGTCCGCATCAAGTTGAACTTCAAGGTTCTAAAGCTACAGATGTAGAGCTAGAAGCAGAAAATTATGAAGAACCTATTCAATCTAATTTATCTAGTGAACCTGCTGTTAGAGCGGCACAACTTCTAGATTTAACTGGAAGTGAAGGTAGTATAGTTTTTTATTCCAAAGCTAGAGATTTTGATGTAGGTGATGTTATCTTTTTGCGGGAGAAAGTCTTCTCTCAAAACGGATTACCACCCACAGATCCTGAAACGGGTTTGATTGCTCAAATTATTTCAAAAGGAATTGCTAGCTACCCCCAAGCAGATAAGAAAGCACTACTTAAGATAATCACAACAGCTCACGCCAGAGAGAGAAAGCGTTCGTATAATGAACCAAAGAAAGTTATTGATGAGTTCTTAGTAGCAGAGTTCATGGTTCGTGCTTCCATCCAAAAAGGAGAATGGAAAGAGCCAGAGGGTAAGGTAGTAACAAGGAATGTTGATATTTTTCCAATCAGTCCTGAATTTTTAACAAAACATATTATTAAATCTTATCCTGAATTAAATTTATTTTTAGGAGATTATAAAAAATCTCCCATCAAAGTTGATGCAAGTGGATTTGAAAAAGTTAATCTAATCACAGGAATGAAAGGTGGTGGTAAATCTCATATTACAAAGGGAATTATCCATTTACAAACTAAACTGGGTATGCCTTCAATTGTTTTTGATATCAATGGAGAATACTTCTCTTTGCCAAAGGCTAAAAGACTTCGCCCCACTGAAGATTTCAAATTCCGACTGGATCAGCTACCAGTTCCTAGTATTTTTAAAGTCTTTGAACAACTATCTCTCTTTAATACTACTGCTACAGAAAATGCTGTTAGGGCACAATTACCAGAAATAATAAAAGATAGAAAAGACCAGGGAAAATTGATTGATTTAAAATATCTCTTAACAAACACTGAGCAGGTTATTAAAGATGAAGAAGGTCTGGCAAAAAATACAGCCATCTTAACTATGAGGGGTGCATATAAGCGAGGAATTAGTAATTTAAATAGCTATAACTTATTTTGTACAGAAGATGAAGCTCAAGAAGAAGAAAAAGTTCTTAAAGAAAAACGCCACCCTACATTTTGCGAAACTACAAAAAAACAAATAGAGGAAAAGCAACTAGCTAAACAAGAACAGCATGAACCAAAAAAAGGAGTTGTTTCTCTTCGGACAGTTCTTTATAGAATGGCATACAGCTTTGAGGAAGAAGACTTACCACAATCTTCAAATTCAAATCTACCTCAAAGTTTAAATGACCTCAAAAATAATGCAGAGATTATTGTATTTGACATAGGTGGCCTAGCTCCAACTATACAAAAAGTTGTGGTTACTCTAGTTATTGACCAATTCAAATCAATATGTGATAAGCAGTATCAAGCATTTAATTCTCAAAGAGTACAAATTCCCATCTATCCTTCCATCTTTTTTGAGGAAGCTCATATGTACATGGATGCAGTATATATTGATGAGCTCATCCCTCTGATTAGACATTTAGGCATGAATCTTTTTTTTGTCACCAGTACACCAGGAGCTTTACCGGATTCGGTATTTCGTCTTTTAGACAACTTAATTATGGCGCGAATGGTTAACCAAAAAGATATAGATAAAGTTGTTGATTGTGGTTTGGCTGATAAAAAGACAATTGAAGGATTTGCTAAGGATTTACCAAAGTATCACAATTTGTTTCTGAGTGCCATGAATGGGGCTACTAAAAATTTCCCACTTGTATTTCAGGTAAGAGATTTTACTACTCCTGAGAAGGATGGAGGAGAGGGTTTACCCAAGTCTGGAGTCACTCGCTCAATGTGGGAAATCATTAAACAAAAAGTGAAGAATGCAGAGAGTTAGCTAAGTCATTAGTTTTCTATTTTCGTCATGGCTAACTGGGGCGAAAGAACGGTAAAATTACCTCAGAAGCAACGGCATTTTTCTTAAAAATATCCCGCGAAACCAACATCTCCATTGAAACTTGCTCTGCCATTTCCAAACCAATCATTTCAGCAACATCTACCAACAAATTTGCCGTTGCAATCTCTACTCTTTCCCCGCCAGCAACTGTATGATTATTCCCAATAACAACATAAGCAAAAGCTCCTGGTTTCAGCAGTTGCAATATCCCACTGAAAACTTCGCGCATATCAAAAAAAGTATTTCGCCAACAAAGCAGCTAAATTGCGTCGTCTAAATCCTACATTTGAGTTGGAGTTTAATCTGTCTATTTTTTCAATTAATGAAATTACAGATGGGGGTAAAAGTGCTTTTTTCTGCTGGAAATATTCCCAATAATCCCGCCTTTGTTTTTCCCCTATTTCCCGGTTGCCAATCATTTTTAAATCTTGCTGGCGGTGTTGCGATCGCGACAATAAACCCAAATAACATAAACTCAAGCGATCGGTATCTAAATAAGGCAGTGCTGTCGCATAGGGAGGAGAGGTAATTACCACATCTACCTTACCCACTAAATCCTGCCAAATACTCCCTATTTTTCTCGCATCACCACCTTGAATATCGAAAGTTCCTAACTGTGAATCTTGATTTTGACACAGGAAAGCTAGCACAGTTTTAACTGCAGTTTCTAACTCTGTTAAAAATTTTTGTATAGGGTGAATATTTCCAGTATTAATTATTTCTTTGCGTACTCTTAAATCACTTTCTTTTTGCCAGGAAATTTTCCGAATAATATTACTCATAGAAAGCTGCATTAAATTTTGAATAGCCTGATTTTCCACAGTTATAATCAAAATTGCTATTTTGTCAAGTTCCTCTAAAATCTCTCGTGCAAACCAACGATTCAGATAGATTTGATTTTCTCTTGGTAAACTAGAAAAATAATCTAGGTTATTTGAAGATTGTGTAGCTTTTAAGCTGCTGAGGCGATCAGCAGATTGTTGATAATTTTCTAAAAGTTTATCGGGGGGAATTGATAATAGTTCGCACTTAGTCTTTCCGATTAATACTGAGAGAGGATTCAGATCCAACCCGATCCCATGATAACCTCCTAAAACTGCTTCTATTAAAGTAGTACCACTGCCACTCATGAGGTCAGCTATAATTCCCTGTTCTGGCACTTTAGCAATATTAATCAAACTGGGAACAAGTTGAGGAAAAAATTTGCCTCGGTATTCGTGTATGCCATGAGTTCCATATCTTAAACAGGGACGTTTTGGGAAAGGTATTGATTGGGTAAATGGTGCTGTTTGGAAAATTTATTCTAGTTCTTGATGAGTAATATTAACAGTAGCTTCTCTCATAACTTTGGTTGTAATATAGGTTTTACTTCCTTCATTCACCGATTCCCAATAAGATAATTTTTTAGCTAGAATATCCGCAGGAAAATTAGAGATTACTTCAAAATATAATGCTTCTGTATCTGTAGGTAAAGCATAAGGATCTGAACCTGTAAGTATGGCTAGTTCAGATAACGCTAATTTACGTTCAAAGGGTTGGATATATGGTTTGATTTGACATTTTAGTAAAGGTTTTCCAGTATTTTGAAGAATGATAATTTGTTCTGTCTTAATTCTGCCAATAGCCAGATTAAAATATTTTTTTCGATCTGGCATTTGTCTATAAATACGTTTGACTTCTGAGAAACCATAATTTTTAGCGACTTCAGAAATTAAATCAGCGTTACTGATTTTTTCTCCTCTAATCAAAGAATCCTCTACAACAAAACAGGCATATCTATTGGGTTTTAAATGTTTTCCTAACCACTCAAAAATAGTTGCCATTTCCGAACGAAATGTTTCTACCGTTGCTGCTTGAGAGCTTTTACTACTATATTTGCGATGGCTGCCTATTTCTTCTCGTTTAAATTGGGGTTGAGCCATGCCTAACCAGATCATCCGAGTTCGATGGTAAAGATGATAACTATAAACATTGGGATAGGGGGGAGAACAGACTACTAAATCTATATTACCAAGATCTGGCTTTGTCAGTAAGTTGGCATGATAAACTTGGCAGTTTAAGTGAGTTTTGACTTGATTTGTGAATTCGTCAAGGGAGGCGATCGCTGCTTTTAAAGCTTTAGCAAAACGTTTGCTAGTATCCCCTGGAAAGATATTTTTTTGCCGACGAACATAGCGAGTATCTGAGTCTTGTTTGGAAACAGCGACGATAATAGAAGAAAAAGCAGTAATAGCAACTTTTTGACTAGATTTTGTAGGTATTTCCTGACACCAATCAAGTATTTCTGCTAATTCTTCAACAACAAAAGGTTCAAACCAAAAAGAGATTGCTTGATCACCTGGACGAAAAGCTGAGGAGGTAAATTTTTCTGTGTTGAAAAGGGTGGAATGGTGATTAAGATAGATTGACTGAGATAGATTTTCTGAATGTTTGACAAGGCAGTTTAATAATGCTTTATCTTCTCTATTGAGGCGAGTTGTTTTTGCTTCACTTATTAAACAAGCAATAGGGTTAGCATCAATACCAATAGCATGACGTTTGAGGGTAAGAGCTTATACTAATGTTGTGCCACTACCACAGAAGATATCAGCGACAGTTTCCCCTGGTTGAGAAAGTTCTTCAATCAGTTGCTGGGGGATTTGGAGAAGAAATTTTGCTGGATAGGGATGGAGTCTGTGGGTTAGATAATTGGTTTTAGCTTTAGAGAAATTCCAATCAATTTCTGTGAGTTTTTTCCAGTCAGGGTTTAGGTCAAGATTCATTAATAAAGTAACTCTAAGTCCAGATTTTATGACATGACTGCTAGAGAATATTTTTCTACTATATCAAATTTATTTAATCATTCTCTAACTGTGATATACATTGCTGAAACACATAATTCACAACTGCAAACAATCTATCTAAATCCCCAATATTATAACTGATAATATTTCTTGTAAAAACATCTCCTTTTAATTGACCAAACTGCCAAACTTGACCATTAGAAACAATACCGAAAATAGTTTGTTCAAAATCATTATTAATTTTATGGACTGCTACTAATTCAGCCAAACATTGACCCCATCCTTCCTCAAATTTATCTTGCTTGGCTTCTACTACTAAAAAATATGGTTTGTCAAAAATAATTGTAGTTAATGGATGGCGTTTTGTCACAATATAATCCGGTTGTCCAGAAAGATTTTCATCATAAGTTAAAGTCTGATGACTCCAAAGAGTTAACTGCTTTCGATACATTTTCCAGACTTCTTTTAAAACTGGATAGATGAGATTCTCACAAATAGCATCTTCTGAGTTATTCACAACTCCATCAGTAAAAAGTAATTCTAGTTCTTCTCGGAAAGTCTGAGGCACAGCAAATTCAACTTCATTCATGAAATCCGATAAAACATACCTAATTTGAAATTCTTTAGCGACTGTGGCAATGTTTTTGTAACTACTAAAGGACATAATTCAATACTCCGTAATATTAATTTTTAGTATTCCCAACATAGATAAAAAAAAATTATGCGATAGTATCACGTAGCGTTCCTGAGAAAATTGCCTTAATTATTTATAACATTCTTTGGTCAAGTTGCTATAAGAGCTGTCTATTGGGGATATGGTGCAGTTTAATATCACCGTAAAAATACGGCTATAAAAAATGAATACAGTTGCAGAAAATTGATAAAAGTATTATGGTGCTGCATATTCAGACATAATTTTCACAATTATCTGTTTTTTATTTCTGCCTACCCCTTGTCAAAACTTGCTGAGTCGAAGCAATATAAGAATAGAACTCAATACAAAGTTTGAGTCCCAAAATTTCAGGTAATAATCAAGAAATAAATGGAGAGTAATTATGTCCTACTCTTGGTTTATGGCCAATCATAAAAATCTAACTATTGTTGATAAATTAGGGATGTTAAGCTCAAAATTTAGTCATTTACTAATATTAATTACTGTTTGTAGTGTAACTCTAGTATTGCCTACTCAAGCACAAGAGCTGTCAAAATTTGGTAATGGAGAACTGCAATATCCTGAAGAAATTAACTTCCCTATTTCTGAAGGTTCTAATACCAATAATTTAACAAGAGAAGTTTGGCATCTTCAACAAATTCGTTACAATAACGACCAACTGATCACAGTTGCTCAACCTTCAAAGTATACCCTGAAATTTCTGCCAGATGGAAAGGTGCAAATTCGAGCAGACTGTAATCGTGCCACTGGAACTTATATTCAAAAAGATAGTAGTCTTTCTATTCTCATCGGGCCGACAACTCGTGCCATGTGTCCCCCTGAATCAATGTCAAACCAATATCTTCAGAATCTTCAGTCTGTTAGAGTCTTCTTTTTTCAAGATGGAAATCTCTATCTAGATTTACAGGCTGATGGTGGCACAATGATGTTTGAAACTTCTACTATCGATTCTTAATCTCAAGATACGAGACTGTTTATAAAGCAAGTATTAAGACAGCTAGAATCCTTAGTTTAGTTTTTGTGGGTGACAGTGGATAATTAAAATCTTGGTGAGTATGAGGATATATTGACCCCTCACCCACCCTAGGCAAGAATTTAATCGGAGCTTGACAAACAGTCTCTTATCGTATTTTTTAAAAGCGATTTATCACCAGAAAACATCTGATTTTAGAGAACATTTTAATCATTCTCTAACTGCAACAGACATTGCTGAAAAATATAATTTACAACTGCAAATAATCTATCTAAATCACCAATGTTATAACTGATAATATTTAGTGTTGGCAAAGCTTTCCTGGGGAATGCTTCGCGCTAGCAATCGCCTAGATTTGCTAATCATATCCCTATAATTAAAAAGTTAAATAACTGTCATTTTAATTGTTTCGGCTGTCGCCGACATGAAAAGCGGAGCTTTGTGTTTCCCTGCATAAAAAGCAAAGGATATTTAAGTTCAGATAATAGATATTTGGACAACAACTGATGTTTAAATTGATAAATAGTTTGACCAAGAATAGTTGCCCACTTCTTCAAATAATTCCAGCCAGCATAGCACAAGCAATAGCTTTAGCGCCCCAGTTACAGCTACAGCCTGGTTACCACTATTAAGATTTTTAGCAGATAAAATTTATTTATGGGGCGAAGGAGATTTTCCGCCCCGCCCTATATGAAGAGTGGAGAAACCACTCCCCTATACTTGAAATTAATTTACAGCCTGACAATATTCTTCATAAACACCATCAAGCAGCAAATTTAAAGCATTTACCGCTGTTGCTGCTGCTGCCAATGCTTCCTGTTTTTGAGGAGCAGTTTCACAGAATTTTACCAATGCTTCTCGCGTGACTTGGCTGTGAATTTCATCAGCTTTTTCATGTACTTTAAAAAATGCCAATGCGGCTTCAGAATCAATACCATAAAATTCTTTTAAACCAGCAATTTTAGTAGTAGCAACTTCAGGAATTTGTGACTCATAAGCATATAGTGCAGCTAAACCTTTGGCTGGATTTTCACTACGAGCTAACTCTTTGAGAATAGTTACAGATTCCTTAGTTTTTGCTAAGTGTTTACGATCTTTAACTGCTTCCCTTCTCACACCCAAACCTTCTGCAAAACGTAACCATAATTCAGGGTGATTTGCCGTTCCTATTTCTTCTTCCATGAGATTTTCCAGGAGCATTTTACGGATTTCTAAATCATCACAAGCTGCATGAGTAGCACTAACATAAGTAGGGAAATTATGAACTTGTAAGTAATATTCTTGGGCGTACTTTTGCAACATCTCTAAAGAGAGTTTTCCTTCATTCCACATTTGGTAGAAAGGGTGCTTAAGTAAATGTTGTTTTTCAATAATCTCGTCAAGTTGGTCAAGGAAAGTTTGTGCGGTCATTTCTGTGTCTTGAAACAACATAGTTATTTTGTAAATTAATGGTTAGCTATAGATACTATCAGAATTTTCTTTCTTGTCAAGAGGAGCAAGATTTTTTTGAATTAGATGGGCTTCTAAATCTGTTTGTAACTTTATAACAATATTTATAGGAGGTAGAAATCAAATTTATTGACTAGGCCTTCTACGGAAACTAATGGGGAACGACGGAACAAAAAGAAACCAGGTTTCTAGTTTGATAGTTGGTAATCCAACAATGCTTGTTAAGAAACCAGTTTTTTCCTCTCTAGGCTATTTTAGCTATGATTATATTGTTGATATTGGGAGGACTTTTGAGACACCGAACTCATCCCAATGTTTCAGCACTTGCTCATAACATTTAGGTGGAGCAATAGGTAAATTAGTCAGATAAAAGAAGGTGACAATCCTATCAGATTCTAACAGAAAAACTACATCCTCTTGGGGATTATAATTATCCACCGCCTCCAGGATATGACCATTCATAAAATGTCTCTTGAGGATAACGGTATCGGGAGCTGCTAACCATGAATTTAAAAAAGGTGCGAGATGATGACGAGGTACGAAATATACTTGAAATGCTTCCCCAGTAGCCCGAATAACAGGTGAATTTGTACTACAGATAATTAAGCCGCGATCGCTACTTAAATAACCCTGCCAAGCATTATATCCGATAGCCAGCAAATTCTTAGCAATAAACCCTTGTTGCCAATTATGTAAATCGTTTCCTTGATTCATCAATTTTCTCTAAATCTTTCAATGCCGAGGGTCAAAAATTTACTTATCTAGGTTGGGTTGAGGAATGTTGAGCCTGTCGGCGACTTGAACGCGGAGCGTCTCTGAAAGAGAAAACCCAACATATATGGTATAGATTTATGTGAGGTTGGGCACTTACGAAATCCCACCTACAACATTATGGCTAATTCGCTTCTCATCAGCCATTTCCATCGCCACAGACACCTGTTCAGAAATTTGAACCGATCTTAACTATAGTCTGCTCCTACTCTTGTCGCAAACTAATCGCAGCTTGCACCATATTCCGAGTTGTTGGAATCACCTCACTCCACCCACGAGTTTTCAAACCACAGTCAGGGTTAACCAAAATCAGATTTTTCGGCAGATACTGGCTACACTTACGCCTACTTTCTCTGAGATACTCAATAGTCGGAATAGCAGGAGAGTGAACATCATAAACCCCAGGCCCCACCTGACGCGGATAACTAGCATCAGTCAGCTGCATCAGTGTCTCATTATTACTGCGACGATCCTCAATAGAAATCACATCAGCATCCAGGCGCTTAATAGATTCCATGATATCGCAAAACTCAGAGTAACACATATGAGTACGCACCTGAGTTTCCGGTTGAGCGATCGCCGTAGACAACCGAAAAGCATCCACTGCAAAACTCAAATATTCCTGCCAACGCTGTTGTTTTAGTGGCAAACCTTCCCGCATTAAGGAAGCAGAATGCTGTACCGATATATGAGGAACAATGGTTTTTAATTCTTCTAATAAAGATACTACTTCCTGGGGACGAATTAGCCAAATCTTGCGGGCATCAACTACGCCAGCACCCAGGATTTTATCTGTGGGAAAACCGTTAGTTTTAATTAATTCCAAATTGTTACCGCGAGTCAAGTCGAGACTAATAGATGTTACTGGTAATTTCATCACCCAAGAATAGGTTTCTCCTAAGTCATCAAAGTAGGTGAAAAGATTGATTTTTACTCCCACTTTGCTCCCTAGAATAGATGCCGTTAAACTATGACTGTCTCCCACCATTAACGTCGCCGTCAGTAATATTATCCCTTCAAACAAGACATATCCTATTACTAAGCTAATAGCTAACCACAAGTAGTATCTCCAGACTTTTTCCCTACTAAATTTAGGCTTAAATGAACATGCCTAGTGGGTATGCGGTTCGTTTCTAGCAGGAACCCCTAGCAACTAGGGACGTATAGCTAGAGTCCAGCCCATGTGTCCCACACATGGCGGATAACTGAGTTAAGAATGTGGGTGAAGCCAACCAGTTTACTGGTACCAGAAGGCTAGTCCC
>JAJEAQ010000459.1 GCA_022822685.1 Trichodesmium sp. jk18x7bins.61 | reverse complement strand
TGCTCCCAAACCATTAACAAAAAGGATTAAGAAGTATAGAAAATTAAGTAAATCATTATCAAAGAAAACATGCATGGTCTAAAAGAACCGAAAAAGCTAGACTCAGAAAAGCTAAATTTCACGCCTAGTTAAAAGATACTCGCACAGATTTTTTACACAAATTTCAACCCCGCCGGGGCGGGCGAGGTCTGATTCACAGAATTATTCACGAGAAGCAAGTAATAGTTTAGGAAGATTTGAATGTGTCAGGTATGGTAAAAAACCAGAAACTGTCGAGAGCAATCAGTGATTTAAGCAGGGGACAGTTTCGGACATTTTTAATACCCCGCCGGGGCGGGCGGGGTTTACCGAGCGGGCGGGGTTTAAATAAAGCTCAAAAATACGGTCGGGAATTTAGAGTCATAAATAGATGGGAGCCAACCAGCCAGACTTGCTCTGCTTGCGGATTCCGTGGGGGAAAATTAGACCTCTCAATTCGAGAATGGTTTTGTTTAAACTGTGGTACAAAGCATGATAGAGATGAAAATGCAGCCAGAAATATATTAGTCGCCGGGGTCCCCGGCTCGACTCATTCAGGTCGCGCGATCGGCTCAAACGGACGTGGAAGAAAGCATCAGACTATCGCAAAGGTAGCAGCATTCGATGTTTCGTGGAGCCGACAGGCTCAAACGTCAACCCATCAGAAGCCTATTCAATTGTCTTTGTTTAATTAAAACCCCGCCGGGGCGGGCGAGGTCTGATTAGGGTTGTCTGGGAATATCCGCGCCTACTGCCTAAGGGCAGGCTGACGCCTACAGGCCGGAGAGGATGTCAAAAACCATAATTCTTCAGCATCAGCACCTTATAAATTTCCCCTTCGAGTCAAGGAAGTTGATGACTGTGTAATACTACAATATTGATGTGTGGCATATATTTTAGCCTGAGGCTAGAATTCAAAAGTTAGAAAGTTGTAAAAAGGAGTAGCATTAAAACTCCTGAACTCCCAGATAGAAGCTATTTAGGTGAAAAACCCTGTCTTTAGAGTTTCGATATTATTGGAGTTGAATCCCAACAACCTTGATTCTTACTCCTGTCTCCTTATTCAATGATTAATTGAGCTGACTTGACATATAAAGAATATATATAGTTTTTTAAAGCAGAATTAGGTTAGTCTCTTAAACATAAGAAAATTATCAATGTTTAGATATTCAATATTGATTTAGTTATGCCGGAAAGTTCTTGGCCAAAAAACAATTACTACAAGGAAGCCAAAATTTATCAAAACCATAACTCAAATGAGCAACTACAAAATATTCAGGTAACAGAAGCTCAAGAATACTCAGATACTAAGCAAATCAAGCCAGGAGAAAAAGTGTTGGAGACAACAAAACTAATTGATCAGAATATTTACGATGGTCGTAGAGGTAAAGCTGCATTTATGTTATCCCTAATCTGGACTACTACTATCGCTCTACACTTACTTTCTTGGGGATATTGGATGATTTTAGGCTTAACAGGTTTACTATCAGTCCAACTTTTGAGAATACTACTTGCTAAACCAAAACTAGCTCCACAATCGCCTTTATCAGAAGAAAATTTATCAGACTGGCCTTATGTGTCTCTCCTAGTAGCAGCTAAAAACGAAGAAGCTGTAATTACGAAGTTAGTAAAAAATATGTGTGCTTTGGATTATCCTCTCAACAATTACGAAGTATGGGTAATAGATGACAATAGTACAGATCAAACTCCTGTATTGTTAGAAAAGTTGGCCAAGGAGTATAACCAGCTAAAAGTGATTAGAAGAAGTCCAAACGCAGGTGGAGGTAAATCAGGTGCTCTAAATACTGTCATACCCTTAGTTAGAGGAGAAATTTTAGGAATATTTGATGCAGATGCAGAAGTCACACCTGATTTACTCAGAAAAGTAGTACCACTTTTTGCTAGGGAGAAAGTAGGAGCAGTGCAAGTTAGAAAAACGATCGCCAATGCAAATCTGAATTTTTGGACAAAGGGACAATCAGCAGAAATGGTCCTGGATGGCTTTTTTCAGGAAAAACGAATTGCAATTGGTGGAATTGGGGAACTTAGAGGTAATGGTCAGTTTGTGCGCTTGAATGCTTTGGAGGAATGTGGTAGATGGAATGAACAAACTATTACTGATGATTTAGATTTAACAATTCGCCTACACTTAAACCAATGGGATATAGATTTTCTGAGTTTTCCAGCAGTAATGGAGGAGGGAGTAACTAACCCGATCGCCTTGTGGCATCAACGTTCCCGATGGGCAGAAGGTGGATATCAGCGCTATCTAGACTACTGGCAGTTGATTTTGCATAACCAAATGGGATTTGGCAAAACTTGGGACTTATTGCAATTTTTGGTGACACAATATCTATTATCAATTGCTGCTGTACCTGACTTACTGATGGCAATAATCTGGCGTCGTTTACCAATAACAAGTCCCTTAACTGTGTTTACTGTAACAGTATCTTTGTTAGGAATGTTTATAGGTTTACGTCGAACTCAGAAGCTACAAAGAAGTATAAGAAAAGAAAGTGGGTTAAATTGTGTTTCTGAAACAGAACATCCATTTTCTTTATTCCTAATTTTTTTAGCCAGTGTGCGGGGAACTTTCTATATGTTCCACTGGTTTGTGGTTATGGCTGCTACTATCGCCCGGATGTCTGTCTTACCTAAGCGACTAAAATGGGTAAAAACAGTTCATAGAGGGAATTGGGAAAGTTAAAACTTTGAGTGGCGGGTCAGGTGGCCGACCCCAGTCGGAGCTTTCTTATGTCGGCGACAGGCTCAACGAGAATCACTTCTTTCCCCTCCCCTTTGAACGGAACGTGACAGTTTCCCATCATTCCGCTCCAGCCTCACAAACAGCCTTCTTGCTGCAAAGATTCTTTGACGTAGATTCTTAACAATTTCCTGGATTGCTCCATTCCAATTGTCCTTCAACGACCTTTGTCATTTTGACATCTAAC
>JAJEAQ010000031.1 GCA_022822685.1 Trichodesmium sp. jk18x7bins.61 | reverse complement strand
ATCCAATTCTTCTGGAGTTCGAGCCTCATCAGAACGGAGGAAGTTTTTAAATTTTGACCAGCATAATTCCATGGGCGACTGGCTCTGGGGAGTAAGCTGGTAAGAATATTAATTTGGCTCCTGCTGAGTCAATTAATTCTTCAATTCTAGGCCCTTTATGAATACTTAAATTATCCATCAGTACAATTGCTCCTGGCCAGAATTGAGGTACTAAAATTTGTTCAACATATATTTCAAATATTTTTTTATTTGTACTGCCAATTACCGTCATTGATGCAATTAAACCATCTAGACTTAATGCTCCTCAAACACTTGTATTTTTGCCTTTATTTCTATGAACGTTTGTGACTACTCTTTCCCCTACTTGCCCTCGACCATAAAGACGAGTCATACCTAAATTTACCCCTGGTTCATCGACAAATACCAAATTATGTATATCTATTAAATATAACCATTTTCGATATTCATAGCGTCCTTTCTTGATGTCTTTTCTTTCTCGTTCTGAGACACAAAGACTTTTTTTATACTTATATTTAATTTTTTAATACTCGACACATTGTTGATATACTAACTTTTAATCCTGTCTTGCTGTTTAAATATCCGCATAGTTCAGAAAGAAGAATATCTGGCTTTTTTTGGATTTCTTGTTGAATCAAAGAATAAAAAATTACTCTCTATTTTTGGTGGCACTCCTCCACCATGTTGTTTTGGCTGGACACTTCCTGTTTTTCGATAATGCCGTAATAAATTATGGACAAAAGTCAAACTGACCTGAAATCTTTGTGCTATCTGACGTTGAGAGCCTTCTAGATTATGAATGGCCTTAATCACACGAATACGTAAGTCTTGGGAATATGGTGCTGGCATTTTTTTTAGCAATCGCTCTGGATGGCTATTTTGTCTTGAGTTACATTTTACATCTTTGTGGTTCACCCATATGAAAAGCGCTGTAAAGGTATTATTCAATATGTGAATGATAAAGTTTATGAAATCTCTAAATACTCTAGAGAAGAATTAATCGGCAAAACTCATCGCCTGCTTAACTCTGGATACCACTCCCAGGAATTTTTTAGAGATTTGTGGTTAAACATTAGTTCTGGCAAAGTTTGGAGAGGTGAAATTAAAAATAGAGCTAAAGATGGTGGTTATTATTGGGTTAATACCACCATTGTGCCTTTTTTAGATGACATAACCAACCGTATTAATACTTATTTACATTTGACATCACCGAGCGCAAACGGGTAGAAGAGGCACTACAAGAAAGTCAAAAATGCAACCAGAGCCTCTTAAATGCCATTCCCGATTTAATGTTACGCCTTAACTCACAAGGAGTTCTGCTCGACTACTACCCAGCAAAAGACGATCCAAACGCCCTGAGAAAATCAGAAGTCTTAGGAAAAACTTTAGAAGAAATATTTCCCAAAGATGTAGCTGTTTGGACTCGACACTATTTAGCGCTGACTCTCAAAACTGGTAAAGTACAAGCTGGGGAATATTCTACCTTTATCAATGACGATTTGTATCATTATGAAGCTCGTTACGTAAATAGCGATCGCGATGAAGTATTAGCAATTATCCGGGATCTTACAGAAATAAAACAAGGAGAAATTGCACTACAGCAATCAGAAAAACGAGAACGAGAAAGAGCATTACAATTAGAAAAAACTTTAAAAGAACTGCAAAATACTCAAGCTCAATTAGTACAAGCAGAAAAAATGTCTAGCTTGGGTCAAATGGTTGCTGATATTGCCCATGAAATTAATAATCCCATTAGCTTTATCTATGGCAATATTGTCCATACAAATAACTATATTAGAGACTTGCTACATTTACTGCAACTGTATCAAAAACATTATCAAGAGCCAGTTCCAGAAATTAAAGATTTTACTACAGAATGTGAAGTGGATTTCTTGACGCAAGATTTACCAAAAATAGTTGATTCAATGAATATAGGAGTTAATAGAATTAGAGAGCTAGTTTGAGCTCTGCGAAACTTCTCCCGTCTAGATGAATCAGAGATGAAAAAAGTAGATATTCACTCTGGTATAGATAGCACTTTATTAATTTTGCAACATCGCCTCAAAGCCACAAAAAATAGACCAGAAATAAGAGTGATTAAAGAGTATGGACAACTCCCAAACATTGAGTGCTATCCCAGTCAGTTAAATCAAGTATTTATGAATATTCTTGCTAATACAATAGATGCTTTAGAAGCGCGATATATGCCTGGGATTATTACCATCAAAACGGAAATCTATAAAAAAATAAAAATAGAATTAAATCATAAATTTTTTAAAATTTCGATTTCTGATAATGGGCATGGTATTGCTGAGTCTGTTCAAAAAATAATTTTCGCTCCGTTTTTTACAACAAAAGCAGTAGGGAAAGGTACTGGTTTATGGCTGTCAATTTCTCATCAAATTGTTGTCGAAAAACATCGAGGAGAACTCAAATGCATATCCAATCAAAATAGAGGTACATTACAAGAAACAGGAATTAAACTGAGTGGTACTCAAGTTAGAAGAATTCTCAAACAAAAAAATATTCGCCTTCCTAGAGGTAGAGTAGCACTCGAGCATCGAGCAAATTATACAAGAAATAAACCTGATAGAAATGTAAGTAAGCAATCTCTATAAATCAGGACTTACGAATTTTTTTAGTGGTAAGCGTTATATATACTGTTGCCCTCTAGTTTTAATTTACTATATATAGCGTTTCTGTGTCAGTCCTAATTAATATCAAATCCAGCGATCGCTAGATTTATTTTTGAGGGTAATACCAATTACCAAAAATTTTACTATATTTGACTGCTTTATAACTTCGCACCCATCAAGGTTATAAGCGTAGCATGAATGCATGAAAATTTGTATAAGGCTGTGGGAGTTGAAGGCAGAGAAGTTAGAGAGATTTGGAAACATTACCTTTTGATCAGGAGATTTAGTACAGGAGCAAGTATTTCCATCAACAGTTATAAATATAATTGTGAGAAATGCGGGTAATAAATAGTCAACTATCTACAGATTTTTTGTAGTAAAAAAGACACCATTATTTGACTAATTAATTTGGAAATCCTAGATTTGATTCTGCTTAACTCCAGTTTTTTGTCTGTGATTGTCTTGGCCTTAACCCTTTTATTATTTACTTTGAGACAATAAAAAACATTTAAATTACTAAATATTGCAAATTAAATGTATATATATACCCATCTACTAAGTCACGTAATTATTAATCCATACTAAAAAATAAAAACAATATTAATTTGCTCATAATGAACAAATAATATCAAGGATTTATGAAATATTAATTTTATCAAAAGTCTAATTTTTACTTTCACGAAAATACTCAAATCAATAGGTAAAAGATTTGGGATTTTAACTCCGTAGACAGTTAGTTATATAGCAATCAGGGCATCACTATCTCATTCTGATCAACTTTAAGTAGCACAATCAACTAGCAGATGAAAAGCAGTATAACTAACACCGAACTTCTCAACAGCAATAACAGGGGCGTGTTATGACTCACAAAATGACTGAAAATTGTCTTGGATGTGGCACCTGTATACCCCAAACCAAGTGCCCAACAGGTGCAATCACTGTCGAGAATGAACAGTATCTCATTAATCCTGAATTGTGTAATGGCTGTGAGGGTTATGTGCGACATGAACATGTCGGCGACAGGCTCAAAGTCAAAGCCGACTTCTCCTCTCACTCATGGGAAAGACGCTCAGACAAAAGAAACTTAAGGTCGACAAAAGTTAGATGTCAAAATGACAAAGGTCGTTGAAGGACAATTGAACGGAACAATCCATTCAATTGTTAAGAATCTTAGGTAAAGAATCTTTGCAGCAAGAACTTGGTCTAAAAACCAAAAGTTAAGGGCTGTTTGTGGGGCTGGAGCGGAATGATGGGAAACTGTCACGTTCCGTTCTTAGGGGGGGGGAAAGAAGTGATTCTCGTTCATGTAGCTTTAGCTAAAAGCGTTTTAGCTTCGCTACATGAAGGCTCCTCTGGTGGGAGGCCACCTGACCAGACTATGAAGAACCTCAATGTGTAGTTCGCTGTTCTGTTAGTAGCCCTGTTCCTATCCAACCTAAAAAAGGTAGATATAAGTCTGAGAGGAGAATACCTACAAGCCCTGATTTATTTCCTGATGCCAAACATAACCCTTTGTTAGAGTCGACGCCCGATATTATTCGGGGCGCCTCTCCTTCAGAACCCCCTGTGAGACTTTCACCTCATCCGGCTCCTAGTTAAACTAGGATTTCTCCAAGCTCATGTGTTCATAGTGATGACAGTGGCTGTGGAGTGCCTCTAGGTTCCCTGGTTTCCAATTATTATGGGAGCCATCCTTGTGGTGTAGTTCTACCTTATCTTTAGGCATGAACCGTAATCCACAGGCCTCACATGCATAGTCTTGTTTCTTCAAGACTTTCGCGGTTTCTCCGTCATAGAATTTTGATTCCCGTTTAGCCCAGTATATAAAGTCCCCGTTAAATGGGGTGTTTTCCTTAGTTACCATGACATGTTTATTAGCTTGCCACTTTACTGTTGGAAATGCCTTTTTGACGAGAGCTTCTGAACTATAGCGGTTATTTTTCTTCTCTTTATTAAAAAACACAAAGGTTCTATAAGTCATTCCCCATAGGTTGTGTTTACTCATGTCACAATACTGGTGGTACTTACGCCTACCTCTTACTACTGGGGCTAGTTTTTGTGCTTTGACTTTTGAACCATAATTAGAGTTATTAATGGTGGATTTAACCTTACTTCTGAAAGCTTGGTAATTGTCCCTCGACGGAACACAAATGAATTTCCCGTTGGGTTTCACTTTGAAATTCCAGCCAAGAAAATCGAATCCATCTGTCGAAGCACAAACCTTGGTCTTCTCTTTCCTAATCTTTAGTTTCCGAGTTGCTAGGAAGTCAGCAATTTTGTCAAGTATTTTCTCTGCATCATCTTCAGGCTTGAGGAACACCACCATATCGTCTGCATATCGTACACTAGGGTGTATTTCCTCAATGGAATTGAGGGCTA
>JAJEAQ010000208.1 GCA_022822685.1 Trichodesmium sp. jk18x7bins.61 | reverse complement strand
CGCCTATTTAATTCTGAAAAAATAGAAACCCATCATATAGAACCTGTGAAGGAAAGAGGAACTGAAGACAAGGAGAATCTGAGCCATATGCACAGAGGGTGTCTTATTCATGTAGGGAAGCTAATAGGGTTTTAGTTAAAGTTACATCAGAAAGCTCCGACAGGAGGAGCCTACAGGTACATTCAAAAACCTTGGATTGTGGAGCTGTTCCTAAGGCTTGAGCCCTGTGATGGGAAACTGTCACGTACGGTTCAAAGGGGAGGAGAGAGGAGTAATCCTGATTCAGGTCGCCTGTCGCGCGACCTGAAAGCTCCGACAGGAGGAGGCCACCTGACCCGATTATACCGTTACGCTATAGTTTTAACTTACTCTATATAGAGTTTTTGGGTAAGTCTTGTTGAGATAGTTAGTTTTGATTAGTTAAACTTATAATTTTTGTATTAATGATTTGTATCAAATAAATTTACAAAAAAAAGTTCAACTTGCCTATTTAAGGAGTAGTTTTTTGGAAAAAATGATGTATTTCCGCCTGTAATTGTTATCAGTTTAGAAAGGCTATAAGTATTGATATATTTGGAATGTAGCATTATTGCGCCCAAATTGATTTGGGTATATTTTGGGAATCATTTATTCCCTCGGGGTTGAAGCTTCACAAAATGAATTAAATTGCTGAGTAGAAAAACAACCATGATGCCCAAAATGTGGAAAAGTTCATCAGCAGTAGGCAGAATAAAGCAATCGCGATCGCATCATACCGAACCCGGCAGGAGACTTTACCCCACTAAATCAATCACAATAAATATACACCCCTCTTTTATCACTCTCCAACCAGCAAGTAAAATCTGAGCTTCCAAACACCTCATTTATCAGAAAGGAATAGAGCAATTTTTTCTAATAATAGACTTGTCGCTTTATAACCCTAACTCTGTAAAACTTCTAGCTATTTTCATATTCTCAAGTTCGAAATAACTGCTCCGTCTAGGTTAGAGCGATTTTGTTCATCTATTTAGCGACAACTCTCATAAATATCACAATCATTTTGGGGTATTTGTATTAGTAGAAAATTCAGCGTAGGCGAAGCTAGCGCGTTAGCTACATCGCTTACTATATAAGAGCTACTAGAATTGAGAGATGATAAATGCTCCTGGAGAGTGACATAAGAGGGATATATCGGGATGACAGGATTCGAACCTGCGCCCCCCTCGTCCCGAACGAGGTGCGCTACCAAACTGCGCTACATCCCGTTTTAGTTATTCCTAATATCAGTTTATCAATTTTTAGCTGTAATTGCTGATCATTAAGATAAAAAATTAGAAGACACCAAATATTAAAACCGAGATTTATCCCACTGTGATGCTAGAGCCTTGATGCCAAGGGTTTCTCCTCAAGAAGCTCAACTCTCTTGCTAATGCTATCCTAGATTGGTTAAGCTTAGTTAAAGTAAAGTATTCAACTAGATTAGAGGCAAAAGTGGTAGTAAAGCCAGAATGGTTAAGAGTAAAAGCCCCCCAATGGCCAAGGGTGGGTGGCGTTAAAGGAATTTTGCGAGACCTGAATCTCAACACAGTCTGCGAAGAAGCTTCCTGTCCAAATATTGGTGAGTGTTTTAATGCTGGTACAGCCACTTTCTTAATTATGGGACCTGCCTGTACCCGTGCTTGTCCTTACTGCGATATTGATTTTGAAAAAAAGCCTCAGTCTTTAGATATTACTGAACCAGAGCGACTGGCTAAAGCAGTCAAACGTTTGAAACTTAATCATGTTGTAATTACTTCTGTTAACAGGGATGATTTGGCTGATGGTGGTGCTTCTCAATTTGCTCGATGTATTTCAGAAATCAGGACAGTTTCACCCCAGACAACTATTGAGGTGCTGGTACCAGATTTATGTGGTAATTGGCAAGCCTTGGAAATAATTCTTCAAGCTAAACCAGAAGTAATTAATCATAATACTGAAACTGTGAAGCGATTATATCGCCGAGTCAGGCCACAAGGTGATTATGATCGTACCATGGAACTTTTAAAGCGATCGCGAGAGTTAGCCCCAGAAATATATACAAAATCTGGAATTATGGTGGGTATAGGAGAAACTGAGGCAGAAGTGCAAGTAGTGATGGAGGACTTAAGGGCCGTTGATTGTGATATTTTGACTGTTGGACAATACTTGCAACCAAGCCCGAAACATTTACCAGTAGATAGTTTTATCAAACCAGAACAGTTTGATAAATGGAAGGAAATGGGTAATTCGATGGGATTTTTACAAGTTGTTGCTTCCCCATTGACTCGTAGCTCATATCATGCAGAACAAGTGAAAGAATTGATGGCCAATTATCCCCTGGCCAAAAACGAGCAGTAGACCTTTGATTGTTTTTCCTCTTCCCAGGAACCAGGAAAAACACGATCAGGGTATAAGTGTATTACTCATCACTCCCGATTTCAGAAATAATCGCTAGTTAAGTGTGTTCCTGAGGGTTGATTATTGTGTCTGGGGTCACTCTCTAACTAGAAAGAGATTGGTTATGCTACTTGAATAGCTACAGATAAAGCCTATAAAAAACGCCTGAGAATGAAATTTAATAAGACCCAGCCCTCTGGCGGGGTTGAAATAAAGTGTAACTATAAAAAGCAAAAAATCCCGTAAGTAAAAACTTAACCTGCACAAACCGAGAATTTCCCTAGTGATTGGAAACAACAATTATTAGTGATAAAATTTAATCGAGCTTCTGACGAAAGTCACTTTTTTGTAGCAGAAGTATCCATATACTAACAGTTAAGCCTAGAAAAGTCACCTGAAAGTGATAACACTTAGTACACAAATATATCTTTAAGGTCAATCGTAAAAAGACTGGAGATAAGCGATCGCCTAATAAGTTTATTGAGTATAAGTCGTTAGCAAAATCAGGAAACAAAACTAGAGCAAATGTTAACTCAAGAATTAGGCATTGTATTTTATAGACTGTCACTAAGTGCAGCCTCTTGTCACCAGGAGCAACTGAGATGATCACTATGTCAGCTACTTATCATTACACTGAAGAATCTGAAGAACAACTGCAATACGATATGCAAATAGACGTTCCTGAATATTTAGAGGAAAATTTAAAGCAAATCAGCAATGAACTAGAAATGGAGGATGAAGAAGCTGCTCAAGCTCAAATAAGCAACAACCGCAGCACCACAGATTTAATCCGTTTGTACCTCCGAGAAATAGGTAGAGTTAGTTTGTTAGAAAGAGATCAAGAAGTCTCTGAAGCTCAAAAAGTCCAGCGCTATATGCAAATTTTGGAGTTACGCAACCAAGTAGCCAAAACAGAAGCAGGAGCAATTCAGTGTTATGTTCAGTTGATTGAAGTTCGCGATCGTTTAGCAGCTCAGTTGGGGCATAGACCATCATTAGAAAGGTGGGCAAAATCAGCAGATGTATCTGTGATGGAACTAAAACAGATTATAGCTTCAGGAAAACTGGGCTGGGCAGAATTAGCAGGTTTAAGTTTGAAAGAACTTGAACAAGTTCAAAGTGAAGGTATTAAAGCCAAGAATCACATGATTAATGCTAACTTGCGTTTAGTAGTGTCAGTAGCCAAAAAATATCAAAATCGTGGTCTAGAGCTTTTAGATTTAGTCCAAGAAGGTACTTTGGGCTTAGAAAGAGCAGTTGAGAAATTTGATCCACGACGGGGATATCGATTCAGTACCTATGCTTACTGGTGGATTCGTCAAGGAATTACAAGAGCGATCGCTACTCAAAGTCGTACAATTCGCTTGCCTGTTCACATTACCGAAAAGTTGAACAAAATTAAAAAGGCACAGCGGAAAATCTCTCAAGAAAAAGGGGGTACAGCAAAAATTGAGGATATTGCCCAAGAACTCAAAATGACAACTGCCCAAGTTAGGGAAGTTTTACTCAAAGTGCCACGTTCAGTTTCTTTAGAAACTAAAGTAGGTAGTGAGCAAGATACTGAATTAGGAGACCTCTTAGAAACTGAAGATGCTTCTCCAGAACGAATTCTGATGCGAGAATCTTTAATACAAGCCTTAAAAGGACTACTAACAGATTTAACTCAACGAGAAAGGTCTGTCATTTCAATGCGTTATGGTTTAGGAAATGGTCATCCCTACTCTTTATCTGAAATTGGTCGTGCTTTAAAACTATCTCGAGAACGAGTCCGTCAAATTGAGGCCAAAGCTCTACAAAAACTACGCCAACCAACGCGTCGTAACCAGGTACGAGATTACTTAGAATCTTTGAGCTAAAAAAGCTGAGATAAATTTGTGGCTAAGTGCTTACTTTGCCACATCTTAACAAACGGGCTTTCCTCTCGCGTTCCCGTGAAAGGGAATGTCGGGATGAAAGCCACCGTTATTTTTGGGCTACATCCTAATGTCTGCTTGGTGAGGTTCCCAGACTGACGTTTTAGCTTGCTTCCTGGCGGTGGAACTGCGCTATCAGTCTGGGCTTCTGATGCTAAAGGTAGCTTGGGTGTAATTAACTTGACAACGCTAGACTAAACTTGAAGCATCATAGGCAAATTTACTTGTGTAGCGTGGGTTGACTTTAACAACTTTGTCGCCTAATTCGAGCCATTTATCTTCTACAAGGGTGATAATTTGGCAATGACACCATAAGTAAAAATCTTGCCTTTTAGCTGTGCCTTTGTCTTGAGTGTGTCTTACATTTGCCGTGCGACAGCAAATTATGCACTCGCTTTTACCACCCTTGGCTTTCCATCCAGACAAGTTCTCAAACACAATGACTGCAACACCGTAGTCTATTGCCTAGTCAACGATTGAACCTGCTATTTCTATATTTCTTTGTTGATGTGATTTGACTTACGGTAGAGTTTTTTGCAAAAGCCTCTTTGATAATCTTTACCAGTTTTGGCTCGCGTTTTTCTAGAACACTACTTAATCATCATACGTGGGTAGTTCCACATCGGGTCAGGTGGCCGACTACAGTCGGAGCTTTCAGGTCGCGCGACAGGCTCAATCAGGATTACTCCTGTTCCCTCCCCTTTGAACCGTGGGTGACAGTTTCCCATCACAGGGATCAAGCCTTACTTCCAGCTCAACAATTCTGGGTTTTTGAATGTACCTGTAGGCTCCAAGAGT
>JAJEAQ010000097.1 GCA_022822685.1 Trichodesmium sp. jk18x7bins.61 | reverse complement strand
AAAATATTTTTTTTGCTTGCACTCCAGAACTATCATAATACCAAACAATTCGGGAAAGAATAGTAATTTTATCTCTTAAATATATATCTAGGTATGGCATATATTGTGTTGCTGCCATAATATAAATGCTGCCTGTATTTTTCAATTTTATAATACATAAGTCTATCCATCCATAACACCATTTTATATATTCATCATCAGAATTCCATTTCCTTTCTTTGCCATTAAATTTATTGCCAATATTTATCAAGTCGCACGGCAAATATTAGGTCAAGACTACAATCTTTTACATAAGTCTCCAAAACAGCGATCGCTTCTCCCCAGATAATTTGGTGTTCCTCAGATTTCAATACTTTCAAATGAAAGTATTGAAATTTATTGATTTATCGGGTATGCTTTAATTCAACAGCTAATATCTGGTTAGTAATACTCCAGTTATATCCGTAATTAGTTGAGCAGCCATCTCATGACTGATAGATAGATTCCTATAGTTTTATAGCTCTAATACAGATGAACAGAGGTTCTTTCATTAATTCCTGAAATTGTTTTGGGTTAGCATGGTAAAACTCTTCAGTAGGTAAAGGTTCGATCATAGAATCTAATTTAAACCCAACTTTTATGAGAGGATTTAATAGAGACGTGAGCGATCGCCGAAAGCAGGGTACATAAACTTTTTTTTCTCCAAATCCTGTCCAAGTTGTCCCCACTAATTCTGTGGCAAAATAATTTTGTGAGTTGTAATAGAGAAAGTCTGAAAAAGGATGCTGAGTAGAAAATACAAGCACTCCAGAAGTTTTCAAAATTCGATAAAACTCCTGAAAAAGTGGTTCTAGATATTTGATATATCCCACTACTAGAGATGAAAAAACAATATCGAAAGAGTTGCTATCTAAAAAAGGTAAAGGTTGACTCAAATTAGCCTGGATGATGGTAGCGCGATCGCCCAGTCGCACTTTCGCTAACTCAACCATTTTCTTGCTAACGTCTAAAGCTAATACTTCCGCGCCTCTATTTAGTAACTTTTCTGTACAAGCACCTGGCCCACAGCCTGCGTCTAGAACTTTTTTCGCTTTCAGCTCAGGCAACAAGGAAAAAGTTGCAGGTTGTTCATAATAAGCATTGTGTGGTTTAGTATCTATGTGATTGGCATAGTCTTGCGCCAGATTTTCGTATGCTTCTAGGGCAATAGGTTGTTGATCAATCATGATTTATTTAAAAGAGAAAGTTTGTACAAGCTTGAGCAATTTACTTTTATCAGTTTAATAGCTGACTCATAAATCTATCTTTTTCAGTAGTTTCCTAGCTAAAATGATTTGCTCTAACTAATATTATATAAATTATTCTACGAACTAGCATTGCTGACTCTAAGTCTTTTTGTCAATAGAGATATCCGGCAATTAAACCAAACAACGAATTGGCGATAATAATATAAGAAATAAATATAATACTTACCTGAGTTTGAAGTGAAAATATTATCGGTAAATGCCCTACTCCAAATACCACAGATGAAAAAAAATTGCCACAATCAAATAGACTGGCTGAGGCTTACCTTTTCCTCTTTGAAAAACTCGCCATCCTATCCATACTAGGAGCGTCATCAACCCCCATTTCATTAATAATTCCTCGGTTATACCTCCGAAAAAAATGTGGGTGAAAAATCCTGTGCTGTTAAATATCTCCGAACTTTTAGCTACAAAGTCTGATGGTAAGAATGCTCGCCATAATAAAGCACTGAAGAATAAAGCTAAACCTCCAATCAAGCCACCAATAATACCTGGTAATACTTGAGGCTTAATTGCTGGAGTAAGTGGATTTTTTCTAGCGATCGTTTCTGCCAAAGGTGCTGATAAGTTAACTTTTTCAGCTAAAGCCACTCCCGTAGTTACTGCCATAGATAAAAATAGAGTTGGCTGTAGTAAAGTCAAAAGTTTAGTGATCCACAAGGGAGGTAATTTTTCGTCCTCTGGCAGGGGAATTTTTATCAAAAACAATGATAATACTCCGAGCATACCTACTAGCCATAGAACTCCAAATAATTTTTTTCGGTAGCTTATAAATTTCAGTTTCATTTATGTAGGATTTGCTGATTATTTCTACAATCACTTAATTTTATAACTGATAATTTATACTCATAGCCAATAACAAACTTGCGATGATACTGCCCAGAAATCCGATGCCCAAATTCGTCATATTTGACTGACTTGCTGAGGCCATTGCAGTATTCAAATCTGGTGAAGTTAAGCGTTCATAATTTTTTACAGCCACGATTGTTTCTGGTAGAGATGATATTAAACTTCCCAAAAAATAATGCATTCCGGCAAAAACTGCATCACCAAATAATTGACTCAGTAAACTATCATATATTTCTGTCCAAGCTATAAATAATGTATTCAACAAATAACATAACAATATCAATATAGCTGTCCCTAAAGTAAACTCCCACCAACTAGCTTTATAATCATCTGCGGTAATATCATCAAACAATTCTGGTCGTTTTTTCTTAAATTGTTTTTCATAGATGAAGAAAACTAACACACCAACTAAACAAATTAAACCACCCAAAATAATCCAGGGCAAAGTACGAGGACTAACTCCTTCTGGCAAAGGTGAAAATTCTGATTCACCTGTAATACACCAGTAAGCTGTAGTAGCAAAAGCAAACATTGATAATGACATCAATAAATGCCTGAAAAATAGCATTTTTTCTCGATTAATAAGTTCGATAAAATTTTTTATCTTAGATATTTTTCCTAAAAATATCCATTTACTGAGCACAATTATTGGTGCAACAATAAACATCAGATAAATATTGGCAAAATTTGAGCCTAGAGGAGTCGCGATACCGCCCAATCTACCCATACTTAGTGATAGCAACATCAGAAATAATTCTGGGTTATTTGTACTAGAGTTAATTACTATTGTGCGTTGGTCTTTGCCTAAGTATTTACCTGCTAAACCTGCTGCAGAATTGACCATGATATCTGTCGCACTAGGAATCAACCAAAAGCAAAAAATGACTGCTGCAAAGACACTAATTGTCAGGAAAGTGATTTCATTCGTAGAGTTGTGTAGTTGTATAATCCAAGCGTCCATAGTTTCAGAATATAAGATCCAATTTATATTTAATCAGCAGAAATAGTAGATATAATATTTTTTACGAAACTCAATTTAAACTACTACATAAGCGTACTTATTATCTTCAATTGCTACCCTTGGTAAGGGCAGGATTCCGAAGGATGAAAAGAAGGAAGAGGGAAGAAGAATAAAAATAAAATAAAATAGTCAGTTCTAAAATCTTCCCTCTCTATTTCAGCATATATCGGGTTTAAGTCCCCACTCAATTCCAAATTAGTTGTCTTCCATGTGTTTTATGGAGTCACAATTCCCTTTTAAATTGCTCTTGTTGCTGCTTTTAAGAATAGAGTGTTTCATATATTGAAAATGTTCATTTAGTACTCTTTTTTTTAACTTTAATACTTGAAAATTGTTAATTTTTGAATTGATTTCGAGCCAGATATATTGCTGCTTTATAAAACTGAGACAAAATGTCATAAGCTGAAAGTTTGACTCTCATCTTGAAGCAATAATAGTTATTACCTACTCCTGATCATCTCAAACATAATTAAATCAAATTAACAACTTCAATAAAATTGTGATTATCCTCCACACATTAAACTTGATAGCGATATATTTACATTCAATCCGTTTCTAGCGCATGTAATTTTTTCAAATCCACCTCTAATCCTTCTGCATTCTGCCTTACCTCTTTCAATCAGGATACTAGCGCCAGATTTAGTAAAGACAAAAGCATGCAATCAGGATGAGTCTGATGGGAGACTCTCAGCCAAGGTTTGTCGAGAGAAAGGAAGAGTCAATGAATGAGTCAACTTTTATCAATAAAATCTACTATTGCCTGTTGCTGATTCCCTCAAGTCTCTCGTGAAGTGAGTTGATTGATGCGTTAATATCTCTATCAATTTTTAGCTGTAATTGTTCATCAAAATATTCTCGCTATACTGCAATCGGTAAACACAAATTCATCTAACGCTGTGCCGGGAGCATCCTAAAGTGACTAAACACACTTTCACACTTTCACAGTGAGGCTTCTCCAGGAGTCAACTAATCAAAGATTACCTACCATTAGGCAATCCTGATACAGTTATTCCTTCTATTCTTTGACGGAATTCTTCAACAGCAGCCCTAAAGTCTATTGGTAAGACTGCCACAACATTATTGTGAGGACGAGGAATAATTACCCAAGACTCCAAGGTAGCGCCATAAGCTTTTCTACTGCAGCAATTCCTGCATCCATAGCGGTTTTTACTTCTGAAACATCACCTCTAATTTGAACAGTAAACCACACACTACCAACTCTGATATAATCTACTAAAGTCACTCTACCTGTTTTTACCATTGCATCAGCAGCAGCTAAAATATCAGGAAAACCCTTGGTTTCTAGTGATCCAACAGCTTGTTGTGCCATTATATTTCTCCTAAATTTAAGTTAAGAATTAAATTTTCCACATCAACTATAAAAATTTTAGATGCCTGCCTTGACTATCTCCGTTCTGTGTCGGCGAGGTGCCGACATGAAAGAAGTAACCTGCCTTAAGGCATTGAGAGGAGAATTCTTGCTTTTACGACTTATCATCATTAAGCAGGATTTCTCCAACTAGACGGCTACACAAAATCTCTCCAAGGACATTAGTTTCGGTGTGCCCCACCTTACTGTAGCTGTAGCTTAGGCATCTTGCCTAAGTTAGTCATTTTTGGCAGAATGTTGATTGCTGCTTTAACATCTATGTCTTCTATGAATCCACAATGGGGACACACATAAGTACAAGTTGACAGAAATTTCTTGACTTTTTAACCACAGTTAGAACAATTTTTACTGGTATACTGAAGTAGCCATTGACTTTCAGCCTCCCGAAGATTTTTCGGTAACTTTACCTAAATTGTTCGCTAACTTCTGTATATTCTAGTGGTAATACAGATGCTATATTTTCAGGGGGATTAGGCACAATATAGTGACTATCGACTATCCCGCCATAGACTTTTTCTGCTGCTTCAACTCCAGCTTTGACTGCAGGATTAACTTCTGAAGTTGGTCCCCTAACTGCAACTACAAAGTGGCCTCTTTCCCCTATACCTTAGTTTACTATGGTAACTCGTGCAGCTTTAACCATGGCATCTGCAGCAGCTAAGACTCCTGGAAAACCAATAGTTTCTATTACACCTACATTCTGGCATTTATCTGCTCCTGCACTATCAAGAATAATTAATATAATTGTAATCTTAATAGCTGATACTTTATATATAAATTGAGAAAAAAGATATCAATTATCTAGGGATATGAGCATTTCTATCTCTAGGTAATATTTTTTCAAACTTTCCCACATTCTTGAAAGTGCAGCACCACTAATTTGATTTATAATTGTTAGAGATTTTTGCAGTTTAGAGTTGATATTGTTAAATACTTTAATATTTAATCTGATCAACAGTATATAGTATTTTTCAATGGTTCGTGAACAATCAAAGTTCTGAAAGCTATACTGGGTAATGTTTTTTTATTTACATTCCAAATAAAAACCAGATCTAACAATCTTATTTAAGTTGTGATACGTTGTGGTGCTTGAAGAAACAAGGAACAGTAAAATTATTGCATATGATTACTGATTGCTTTAGTTAAGATGTTGTCATCTATAGAATCAATCTATACACAATAGAAATAAATCTAAATTCATCAGCATTCTCCAGAATAATATCAGAGCGATCGCAACCAAAAGTTATCTATAATTGAAATCTAAAAAAAACTGAGATGCCTGAGGAACAAATGATAAGATTCACCATTAATCTAGCTCGATATACAGCGGATTCTTGGTTGATAAAGTACAGTAGTAGGAGTTT
>JAJEAQ010000044.1 GCA_022822685.1 Trichodesmium sp. jk18x7bins.61 | reverse complement strand
TGTGCAATTAACCGGATTTGATATTATTGAAGGGTTGAATCCTTCACAACTAGAATCTTTGATTTAGTTGGAGATTCCTGAAGCGACTTTAACTAGCTAATTTCCATAGCAAGTTCTGATGGTTTTTTATAACTTCATCTTAAAATGTTGCTCTATCGTCCCATCATAATCTACGATTTAATGCTAGGAGGAAAGCAGCCAACAAATAAATTACTTCCTCCTTTGAATTTAGAACAGACTAAGCTGTTCTCCATCAAAACCTTTAAACTTCTTAGTAGAAAGTTTCTGAATTTTTGGTTCAGGTTTTACTATTAATTTTTGATTTTCTAAAGTAGGGCTAGCTAGTTCACCAAAACTGTAAGTATAGCCATCTGATTTATGTAAATGTTTACAATACTTGTAGCTGATACCTTGTACAGTTTTGGTCTTAGTTTTGCTCTTGAAAGAGCCAGTTTTTCTGACAGCAACTCTACCAATATAAGTTCCAATTTTTTAGCCTTGAGTCACTACAGCTTTAACAATATCTCCAGTTTGAAAGCCATAGTCTGTACTTTTTTGTAGATTGAGATTTCTCCTTTAAAATTATAGTAAATGGATACTTTCTAGATACAGCAGCTTTACCTTCTGATAGTAATTTCCGAGCTTTGCCAGGATGAATTGAACCGCAAGGTATTTGATTAGTATCTAGAACGAAAACTGAATTTCTATTTAACATAAAAATCTCCTATTTCTAGGGTAATGTTCAACTAGCCAATGTTAAAAAAGCTTTTTTTGCCAACCACACGAACTCAACTCAACTCGGATGTTTAATAACTGACGATAGAGCAGTAAACTTTTGAAGCATTTGCAGGTATCTTGACTTTCTTAAGGTAGTACACAAAGTACTGAGGCAGCTCAATTATGAGCCTATTAAAAACTAGCTGATTCAAGCTCCCGTTATCATCTTTGATTTAACGGTGAGTTATTGACTTGCCTATAATATTTTCGGCTCCTCGCCACATGAAACGCCCACCAACGAGAAATGGAGTTTCGGCGATCGCCCAGATGAATGGGCAGCACTCCGCCAGGATAGCTCTGAGCAAATGAGGCCAGCGATAGGGGAGAGTATAGGTACAAAAGGTAGGAAGTACAAAGAGGATTTTTCTTGAGGAGTCATCCCAAAGTTATATCAATTTTGGTTAATATTGCTACAAAGTTTTGGTAACTCTTGGGCAAATTATTATTTATACTGGGCCAGCAGTAGCAAATTTATCCTGACTACTTAGGAGTCAATAATTGCCCATAATACTAATCTGTATATAGAAAAATTAATATATTCACAAACAGCAAAAAAGTCAAGTTAATTATTTCTAAATATAGCTATTTTTATTAAGTACCTACGCCAGATTAATTACCTAATTTTATTCCCTGTGATTTTGACAAAATCTGCTTTTGAGCTTGAGAGTATGTGTAATTAATTTTCCATGACTACTAATCTGATTTAGCTTTAATACGTCGAATAGGCAAATTAGCTACTAAAGCTGTGACTCTTTGATTATTTTCTAATAAAAATTCTGAATCATCGTTATCTATTTCGACATAGCGAGATACTACTTCCATAATTTCTTTTCGCATTGCTTCAATTATTTCTGGATTTATATCAGCACGGTCATGGGCGATAACCAGCTTTAGACGTCGTTTCACTTCATTACGACTACTAGAAGTATTCTTAGAAAAAAGTTTTTCTATGATTTCGTTTAGCATTAGCTTAATAGTTCATTGCATTGATTAGGCAGTATTTTCCAAGTCAAATAATTTTAGATGACAATAGTTTACGCAACCAAGTAAAAAAGTTTTCCGGTGGCGGATTTAGGTCGATAAATTCTACTTTTTCTCCATCTAAACGACGAGCAATATTCGCAAACTCTGAGCCGGCCACAGAAGGATTTTCTGCTAATACTAAAGGCTCTCCCCGGTTAGTAGATACAATCACTTTCTCATCGTCTGGAATAATTCCCATGAGTGGGATAGCCAGAATTTCCTCCACGTCTTGTACTGACATCATTTCATCAGCTTGTACCATTTGTGGTCTAATCCGATTCACGAGCAGATTTATACTCTTGACATTGTGGGCTTCTAAGAGGCCAATTACTCTGTCAGCATCACGGACAGCAGATATTTCTGGAGTTGTAATAATTATAGCTTCTTGGGCTGGAGCGATCGCATTCTGGAAACCCTGTTCTATTCCCGCAGGAGAGTCAATCAAAATATAATCATATTTGAGTATTAACATATTGACTAACTCCTGCATTTGTTCAGGAGTAACTACTTCTTTCATCCGGTTTTGGGCAGCAGGCAGAAGGGATAAACGAGGTTGTCGTTTATCCCTAACTATTGCTTGTTCAAGGCGACATTCTCCTGCTAAAACTTCTACTGCTGTATAGACGATTCTATTTTCTAAACCAAGTAGCAAGTCCAAATTTCTTAATCCGAAATCTGCGTCAATTACAGCGACTCGACGACCTTTTTGAGCTAAAGCCATACCGAGATTTGCTGTACAGGTAGTTTTTCCCACTCCACCTTTACCAGAAGTAATAACAATAATTCTGCTCATAAACTATTAGAAATAAGAAATTGTATATATTGACATCCTGACTGAAAGAGTAAT
>JAJEAQ010000475.1 GCA_022822685.1 Trichodesmium sp. jk18x7bins.61 | reverse complement strand
TTGTACCTCACCAATATGAAAACTGCTATATTTTGAAATTGGTATTAGCTATGGAGTTCCTGAGCCTTGAATTTGCACTAAAAATTCATATTCAAATCCGCGCAAATTAGAATCTAATTGTAGAGTATAGACTCCACTTACAGGTATAATACTTCTCCACTCACCTTTACTACCTTCTAGATTGGGGTCTCTTGCCATAAGTTGGCCATCTGGATTAATAATTGCAGGAAACACATCCCCAAAATTTTTGATAGTTATAGTCTGGCCTTGAATCATTCTGAGCCGATAGCTATGACTACCAGTACCAATAATCTGACCCTTAACAGTAACTACGTCGCTATCTGGGGAAAAAATAATATTCCGATCTACTCTGGCACAAGTGCTGCGAGTTCGGTTCTTAGCAATCCAACCTGTAGCTGGATCAGTAATTCGTAGCCAGCCATATTGTCCATCTGCGACAGAAACAAAGGTATCATTGTTAAGCTGATCCACTATATTGCCTTCTCTCACTTCTGGACTACTGCGGACATTCAGAGGTGGTTCAGGATCGTCTACTATGGCCATGGTGATTTTACACCCTGAAGTTGGTGGTGTAATCACAACTGGACTAGAGTTTTGACTAACTAAATCTGAGGAGTTGGAAGTTGAATATAAGGATTGTAGTTGGTATTTAGGAGCCACTGAAACTAGGTTGCTATCCAATTGTTGTGTCTGGAAAGAATTACTAGCAAATTGTGATGAAGCAGACTGAATTGTGAAATAACCAACAGAGGTGGCACTGGCAAGTCCTACTATTCCTACAATCATTAGTTTTCCCATATTAAATGACATAGTCTGCACCCCTTTATCAAATTGATTTGATGTTAACTTTAATCAACAGCATTACGATTACTTATTTAGCAAAATCTAGGCGATAATTATTGCAATTATAAGTAAAAAATCGAAGTTTGACTTGCTTGGCTTGTTTTCGGCACCTCGCCGAACAGAAAGGCTGCACAAGATAAATAACGTAGCATTCCGCAGGAACGCCAGAAGGAAAAAGGGTAAAAATAAATTAATAATATGTAAATCTTCCCTCTCTGTTTCGGTATATATTTGGTGCAGATTTCCCCAAGTATATTCCCAATTTGTAGTCGGAAATTAATCATGGTTTCAATCTCCTTACTGATTTACTTTCTGACTTATTCCTGGAAAAGCAGAAGTAATAAATGGTTGATGTATTGTAATTTATTTGATTTTCAGTTTTGCCAGAAGTTTATTGTTAATATTTTAACTATAAATGACTATAAATCTAGTTAAAATTAACATAGCAGCTAGCTATAACCTGTAAAAATAGAATTAGACAAAGGTGCAAAGAAATCGCGATAAACTATTAAATATAATCAAGAGAGAAGTTCTGCAACTGCGATCACAGTCTCTACACCATGCAGTAGTCGTTAATCTTGTTCGTCAGTCACCACCCCAACAATTAAAACGTTCTTGGGATATAGAAGTAAAAGTCGGGAAGCGTCCTAGTTTTCACCTACCACAAAAGGCAAGTATTATTCAAGTTTTTGACCGTATGAAAGGAAAATTACTCATACTAGGAAATTCTGGAGGTGGCAAAACTACAACGTTACTAGAATTAGCTAGAAAACTGGTAATTAGGGCAAAAAAAAATCCAAACACCCCAATTCCTGTATTATTAGACCTTTCGACGTGGCAAAATCCTAATCGTGAAATTTCGGGTTGGTTAGTTGATCAACTTCGATTTAAGTACAATATCCCAAGTAAAATAACTTATAATTGGTTAGAAAATCAACAAATATCCCTTTTAATAGATGGATTTGAACAAGTATCGCCAGAGTTATCTGAACATTGCTTAGAAGCAATTAATAAATTATCAATAGATTTTCAACCCAAGCACCTAGTTATTTGTAGTAGTTTTACAGCTTACAGAAATTGTAAAACTAGGTTTAGATTGAATGCTGCTGTCTTATTACAGCCTTTAACAGCAAGTCAGATCAAAGATTATTTATTGGTAGCAAGAAGTAGAGAGCTGTGGAATTATATTCACGACGAACCAGAGTTATTAAATTTAGCTGCAACACCATTAATGTTAAGTATGATGACTCTAGCTTATGAGGAAATTTTAATTGCTGCTTGGCGAAGAATAAATTCTCAACAGGGAAGAGAAAAATATTTATTCAATGCTTATATTCGTAGTCAATTGGCGCAAGAAAATAAATATCAATGGTACTCTAGAGGTAAGGAACCATTACCAGAGGAAATAAGACGATGGCTGAGCTGGCTCGCCAAACGAATGGCAGCAGAAAATAGTTATGAATTTAGAATAGAAAAGCTACAGCCAAATTTGCTAAATTATAATGGTGAGTTACAAGTATATCAGTTCATTGTGAATTTCATTAGTGTGTTATTTTGGGGATTTATTTTAGGCTTTATTTTTACCTTGGTTTTAGGATTATCTGAAGGGTTAATTAGTGGTGCGATTGGTGGGTTACTTGGTATAATGTTAGGTTTGCCTGGTTTGAAAAGTTTAGTGCTGCGGATTATTCTATTTAGTAATGGGCATATTCCCTGGAATTATCGTCGTTTTCTCAAATATTCCGCTAGTCGGTTATTCTTGCAAAGAGTAGGCGATCGCTATCAATTTATTCATCATTCATTATATGAACATTTCACCAAAATGTAGTCCAAATTAAGGATTATTTTTGAGGGATTCCCGCCTTATTAAACACTCCTTCAGCAGTTAATTCTAATCCAGCAAACAGAGAATCTGTAAGTACGGTATCTCCCATATAAGTTTGTGGTGATGTATCTGGATAAAAAACTTTAATGCTCCTAGCTTGACTATCAACAACCCATACTCTTAATATGCCTGCATCTAAATAATCTTTAGCTTTAGCTATCAGTTGACCAAATGTTTGTCCAGGGGAAATAATTTCTATTACTAAGTCTGGTGACACAGGACAAACCTCATTTGCAATCCGTTCTGGCAACAAACATTCATAAGATACATATAATACCAATTTTAAAATATATTGCTACATAGTTTTTTGTTGCTAGGAGTTAGGAGTTGGGAATTGGGAGTTGGGGGCGGGGATTTTATTGTAACTATCTTTTTTTGAATTTGGCATAAAAGTTCTGGCGTTGGTAACTTGAAAGATGATTATCTTGTAATAGAAACAGCCCTGATATCAATTCTATGTGCAGTTGCACCTAAATTTATCCATCCTACCGCCCTTGTCAGGGGAAACTAGAGGATGCTGCGCTTTTTGTTTAATGGGGAGAAACAGGTAGTTAGTTGCACTATTTAGCAACAAAAGTATTACCCACCATAATTAAGTATTTGGGGTCAAGTCTGTTCAAGTTTCATCTCTTGATTTACTAACGCCAAAGTTCTGGTATAGGTACCCAGTCTTTTCCTTGACGAGTTAATTTAACAGCCCATTTTGGAAAAACTTGTCCTTTTCCTTCACACCACTCATCTATTAAATATAGTAAAGCACGAGTCAGTTTAGAGTGAAAAAATTTTGGCGGCATTTTTGCTACTGCTTCTCCATCAATAAATTCATAAGTAATATCTCCCCCTCCTGGTGAAAGCGTGAGAAATTCTTTTAGTGTGAGTTGATTTTTTACCTGTACCATTTTTCACCTCTGAAATTCTTAGTTTGTAGTTGGGCTTTATATCATGTCCGGTTAAATACGTATAAATAAAGTAGCCAGTAGTCAGTAGAGAGGGATAAATTAGATTCCAAGGGAAGTGTTTCTCTCTTAATTATCAATCCGATGTTTTTTATCACTAATTATCCGGACATGATATTTGCCCCATCATTAAAACTCTCAAAGTAACAATACTTCCCATGAGAAATGTAAAAATCGGCTGGAAATTACTTTGCTGACGCTGGCGCTGGCGTAACGTAATGACGAAAATGCTTTATGTTGCCTCAGCCCCAAGTAGTTGATTTTAATTTCAGTGTTTTTATAAGTATATTAGAGATTCTACAAGCCCTAATTAGATTTCCGCCGTCACCGACAAACTTAAGTACTCTAGCTATTTTAGTCTTTGCTTGATGAAATGAACATGACTATTCAACCACGAAAAAGATTTGCTCAACATTGGCTGAGGAGTGAAAAAGCCCTCAATAAAATTGTCCAAGCTGCTGAATTATCAGACAGCGATCGCGTCTTAGAAATTGGGCCAGGTACAGGCATTTTAACCCATCGCTTATTACCACTTGCTGAGTCAGTTGTTGCCGTAGAAATTGATAGAGATTTATGTCAAAAGCTAGTTAAAAAAATTGGTGGAGTAGAAAATTTTTTGTTGCTACAAGGAGATATTTTAGAACTAGATTTAGAAACAACTTTAGCACCATTTCCAAAGTTCCCAAACCAGAATAAAGTTGTAGCTAATATACCTTATAATATTACAGGTCAAATCATCGAAAAACTATTAGGCACAATCGCCCTACCCCTAGCCCATAGTTATGATTTGATAGTCTTATTATTACAAAAAGAAGTAGCAGATAGAATCTGCGCTCAACCAGATTCAAAAGCTTATAGTTCCCTATCCGTAAAAATTCAATATTTAGCTAACTGTGAATTTATTTGTGATGTACCTGCTAAAGCGTTTTATCCTCCACCCAAGGTTGATTCAGCAGTAGTACGACTACGCCCCCAATTAATAGAGCCTCATGCCAATAATCCAAAACAAATGGAAATGTTAGTTAAATTGGGTTTTGCTAATAAAAGGAAAATGTTAAGGAATAATCTCAAAGCAGTTATTGAGCGCGATCGCCTTTCCCAATTATTAGAAAACTTAAAAGTGAATCCTCAAAGTCGTGCAGAAGATTTAAGTGTGCAGGAGTGGGTAGCACTAGCAAATAGCTTAGAAGATTTATGATCGTAAAAATTAGAGACTGTTTGTCAACTAAATATTAAGATAGCCAGAATGTTTAATTCTGATGGGTTACGGCGGACAATTAAAATTTAAACCTCGCCCGCCCCGGCGGGGTTTAAATGGGGAAATATTTCCCCCTCACCCATCCTACGCCAGAATTTAATCTGAGTTTTACAAACAACCTCTTATATATGCTCGAGCCAATCTCTTCTTAGAGGCGATCGCTATTACTGCTACCCAGAAGTCATGGCTTCAAAAAGCAAAAGGCAAAGGGCAGAAGGGGTAGCTGAGACATTTTGCCTGAGTTAGAGGTGGATTAGGAAAAAGTATAGTGTTACCCATTAAGGTTAGGACATCCCTATGCATGC